>CAYLOB010000008.1:5629-13557 GCA_964385205.1 uncultured Candidatus Saccharibacteria bacterium
CGTGCCTGATGTTGTGAAAGAATCAATTCACTTATTTAAAACATTTATCCAACCCTCAGTTATTAAGCCAAATGATAAAGGTTCTTCTGTCGGTGTTTCAATTTGCCATTCTGCGCAGGATATTGAACAAGCTTTAGAAAAAGTTTTTGCAATTTCAGATAAAGCACTTATTGAAGAATGTATAAAGGGGAAGGAAGCAACGTGTGGCGTGTTGGAGCATTTTCGAGGTAAAGATATTTACGCGCTTCCTCCTGTTGAAATAATTCCACAGAAACATCAAAAGTTTTTTGATTTCGAATCTAAGTATAGCGCCTCAGATGGAGCAACTGAAAGATGTCCAGGAAACTTTAGCAGAAAGGAAACAGAAGCAATGGAAAAGTTTGCCATAGAAGTTCACAAAGCGATAGGTTGTAGGCATTATTCTCGAACTGATTTTATGGTACATCCAAAACGCGGAGTATTTGTATTAGAAGTAAATACACTTCCCGGGCTTACTCCAACTTCTCTTATTCCAAAAGAAATGGAAGCTGTGGGGTCAAGCTACGCCGAACTATTGGATCATCTTCTTACTCTTGCTTTAAATAGGTAAAGCAAAAGCCGGCGCCTCAAGGCGCCGGCTTTTTAATATCTCCAGAGCGGATATATTTATGCTGTCTTTACTTCTTCTGTTGAAGGAGTAGGAGCTGGTTCTGCAGGAGTTGTAGGTTCTACCGGAGCAGTTGTTGTTTCGTCTGTCATAGTATTTTAGTTATTAGCTATTAAGCGGTAAGTGTAGCACCTAAAGTATGTATCTCATAGCGTCTCTTGTTTTTTTAGACAGATAGGTTAAAATCTAAGAGTTTTGGATATGTTTTTGTTGGTTTTCTTACCCTCAAACCCTTACCCCTTACACACTTTAACGGGCCCTTAGCTTAGTTGGTAGAGCGCCTCATTTGCACTGAGGAGGTCAGCGGTTCGAATCCGCTAGGGTCCACCATTGACGAAAGTCATAAAACATGCTATTATATATGTAGTTCTTATTCGTTATGAATAAGCCGTTCTCTGCATCGCAAGATGGGGAATAAGACAGTGTTGAGGTTCTGTTTCTAACCTCTTGTTCAATATAAAAGTAGTCGTTATGACAACTCCAAAGGAAAACGAAATCAAAGTCAGCATCGTTGCTGGCCCGAACGAAATGCAACTCATGATGTCCCTTATGCGGGCTTACCAAGGTCCCTACGGGATTGACATCGGCAAAGCAACTTCTGTGCACTTCACAACCGACGGGAAAGAACCGAAGGTTGCTGGAGGGTTCAGTGCGTGCCTCAACGGAATGAGTCGCGAAGATGGCTCTGGAAACAGGTGGAACCTTGAAGGGTACCTCTTCGATTATCCAGACATCTCTGGGTTCAGGGGCTACTATGACAGCAAGACATGTAAAGGGTATCTCACCCTGACACTTCGCTGACATTTCGTCCGAATTCTAAAACTCTCAACCACACTTTGCTTCGGCGGGTGTGGTTGTTTCATTTCTACTTTTTCAAAATATACACCAAATACCCCAATTCTCTTTTAAATTGATTCCAAAATTTAAAGTCAAAGTCCACAAACAGAAAAGCGCCGAGAGGCGTTTTTTTCATTTGTGGACCCTAAGCAAAACATCAATATGTTTTACGGCGGATTCGAAAAGGTTCTTCCTTATTTTTGAAGATGTAATCATCTAAAAAAAAGGAAAACCTGTACTGCTCCTGTAAGGAGAGAAATTCCGCTAGAAAAAAAGGAGGTCGCACCTCGCGAAGCTCCACAGAGAACGTACTGAATGGATTGATGTTCCTGCCGATTTTTCAAAGGTAGAAAAGGTTAAAATCGGAGACATTGAGGTTAATGTCATTGGTCCTCAAAATCTGATTGATTACAAACAATATCTAGATGGTGACCATCAGATTGAGGATATTGAAGCAGTAAGAAAGTATATTGCCAATTCTAAACTTTTGTAATTAAAAACGCGACACAGACTTGAGAGCCTGTGTCGCTTGTTTTGTAGATCCCTGCTGGAAAAGGAATCAGGAGGCGGAGACAGGAACACCTTCCATCGCTGTCAAGGCATCCCAAAATCCGCATCCGAGGACTCGCTCAATCACCGTAATGGTTTTGACAGTGTCTGACACCGACCACTTACGTCTATCGGCTTCTTTTTTGATCCGGGCATGCTGCTTATGCGAAGCTTTCACGTGAATGACCGGCGGCTTTTCAGCTTTCGGATCTGACGTTTCAGCTTGCAGATTCGGATCCAGCTCTTCAAGCACCTTCTTGCGAGTCAGTCCTAAAAGGACGCGAAACTTTTTCAGCACGACAGCAGCGAGACTGCTCTTTTCGAGGATTAGGCCAAGCAGCAGGTGCTCGGTTCCCACATAGGAGTGCTTCATTCTCTTAGCTTCTTCTGAAGCCAGCGCAAGAGCTTTTTTCACCTCTGGCACATAGGGAATCTCGCCGGTGCCACTACCAGATCCTTGACCAACTCGTGCGATAATATTCTCCCGCAGAGTTTTCAAGTTTATTTCCAGCTTTAAAAGAGCGTTAACCGCCACGCCCTGACCAAGCCAGATGATTCCCAGAAGCACATGTTCGGTTCCGATGTGGGGAGAATTGAGGGCAGCAGCTTCTTTGCGGGCCAGAGCCAATGCATGTTGGGCTCGAGGAGTGAAGTTATTCATAGGATTTATTGGGATTGGTGATTGGTTGGAGTTGAACAGTTGGTTTCGATGTAAACGTTGACTAATCCGTATAATGCCATAAATTTGAGATTTGGCAACATACCACTTATTATTGAGAGTTTAAGGTAGGGAAGTTATATAGAAGGCACCGGTAGTGATTCTCCTGATGGGGTAACCCCCTCAACCTTATGTATACATAGGTTTTTCATAATCTCCTTTTAAAATCCAAGCTAAATACTGGAGTTCAGTGACAATTTGGTTTACGTTTATCATATCCAAGTCCACCACTGTATAAAAGTCTAAACTGCTTTAGACTTGTTCCTGTGGTGGAGGGCGGAGCCATGTTGCTTTGCAACAGGCGAGCCGGGGTCGCGAGTGCTTAACAGAATTCAAGATGCTGAAAGCGACGATGAATTATGCTTAGCAACTTGTGACCACAAATGTTGATATTTTAAATAAAGCCATGGCTAGAACAAGATTTAATAATTTTTTTAGGTTTATATTCGGGGTAATTTTCTGGATTGTGATTTTGTATTTATTGTTGCCACTTTTTGCAAATTTATTTCATGCAATATTTGGGCATACTCTTGTAATGAATGATTTTATAATTTTGGTTACGGCAGGATTTCTTATGGCGACTCTATATGAAACGAAAGAGACAAATCGTAAAGCAAAAGAGAAAGAAATAAGACCAATAATTTTGCGAGACGGTTTCATATACAATTGGTCACAATTGAATTTTAGTATTATTGACAATAAGTTACAGGGAGAACCTTTAAAATTTTCTGTACTAAAAAATATTGCAGCAAATATTAGTGGAGAAATTAGAATCAGTGGAAAAAAATATGATCTTCTTTTTTCTCATGAAATTACAAGAAACGACGAAAAATTAGCTTTTTTACCTTGTTGGAAAGGTTGGATAAAAGAAGGTGAGTTTATTTATGCAATATTTATGTCCGATAACTCGGTTCAAGATACTAAGGTGGGAGATGGTCTTACGGTGTTTTATTCAGACATCGAAGGCAAAAGATACAAAACTACTGAAGATAGTGAAAATGTTCAGGAATCAAAAGAATTTTGATTAATTACAAAATAATCCTCATTTGACACCAACCCTCCTCAAGGATACTCTACTCCCAGAGCCCTTTGTTTTCGTGCTCCGCAACCCAAACCAACCATATTCATGAACGCAGCTCCTACTGATATTACTCAAACACCTCAAATCACTGAACTCCCAGCCGATCCAAACGCACTGGTTGCCGGTGAAAAGTATCAAGCATATAACACGCTGAGCCGAGTTGTTGAGGTTGTCTATGTTGGCCCAACTGAGAGCAATAAGCATAATGTGACAGTTGATGGTCAGCCGTGTTTAGCCGTCCGAATGTCACCGACCATGAAAATGTTCAATCTCATACCTTAAGTTCTCTTCCGTTTATCCCGACTCTTCGCTGTGTCGGGCTTTTTAAATACAATATAATTTGACACTCTACCTTCCATACTCTAATCTATAAAAAGCCATGAACACCCTTTGCTTTTTTCACACCCCTTTTGGATGGACCACGGCCCTGTATCTTGGTGCCATTGATTCGCACGGGAATCATAAAGTCAGGAAATTTAGTGGGGAAGAGTACACTGCTACTTTGTTAGGTGTCCATTTCGCTGACCCCAGTGTCCTTACTTTTGAAGTGATCCAAACTCAAGCCTAACGGTCTTGAGTTTTTTTTATTATAAAATTGAAATTGTTTTTAGATAATTTTTGATATAATTAAATTCAATGTCACTACAAACACCTGCAAAATCTAGAGATTTCTCAATCTATAGTTTAATTTTAGTTAACTTAATAACCATTTTTTTCGCCGTAACTCAGGGTTGGCAACTTTCAACCATTATGGCGATTTATTGGTGTCAAAGTGTGACAATAGGACTTGTGAATTTTTTCAGGATTTACTCTCTTAAAGAAGGGGAGTTTTTTTCTGAAGGTTTTTCTATTAACGGTAGACCAGCTGAGCCCAATAAATTTACTAAAAATTATACTGCATTTTTCTTCTTACTTCATTATGGTTTTTTTCACCTAGTCTATCTTCTTTTTCTAATTAATGGTACGAGTGGGGAAAATCATATAGACACAGTACAGGTAGGCGAGTGGTATCTTATATTACCTACTGCACTAATGTTTTTCGTTAATCACTTGTTTTCTTATTTATATAATAGGGAAAGGGATGTTGTTAAGATTAACATTGGTTCAGTAATGTTTTACCCTTATTTAAGAATCATTCCTATGCACCTGACAATTATTTTAGGTACACTTTACGGTGCAAAAATATTAACCCTTTTTCTTGTTCTCAAAATGTTTGCAGATGTGGTTATGCACAAAGTGGAACATAAAATTTTTAGAAAACATATTTAAATAAAGTAGAATCTCTGTGGACAGGGGTTATTTTCGTACTTTATCATTTCAGATGTATAATAACAGGTATGATAATCGTAGATGTTGAAACAACTGGCACAGATTCAAATTGCCATTCGCTTATATCAATAGGGGCTATAGATTTTGATAATCCTGAAAATGTCTTTTTCGAAGAGTGCACAGCCTTTCCTGGTGCCAAAGTAGAAGAAGAAGCAACAAAAATAAATGGAGTCAGCGAAATAGATGCATTTGATCCAAAAAAGCAAAGTGACAAGGATCTTGTTTTACATTTTTTTAATTGGATGAAGAGGGTAGATGATCACACAATTGCTGGTCAAAATCCTCAATTTGACACTGGTTTTATAATCGAAACCGCACGAAGATATCATCTCAATTTTTCTGTGCCAAAGCGCGTTGTCGATCTTCACAGTGCAACTTGGACTCACATGTTGCTCAATGGAAAAAAGCCTCCTCTTGAAAATAACCGTTCTGGACTTAATTCTGATGTTATTATGAATTATGTAGGAATACCTGCTGAACCTCATCCTCATATAGCAATAAATGGAGCAAAATATGAGGCAGAAGCTTTTTCAAGAATTTTACGCAATTCAAGTTTTTTTAGCGAATTTAAACAATATCCAATACCGTGGCTCAAATAAAAGTTGAACAAATGAAGCAGGAATTTCAACCTGTGGTATTAGAGAAAAAAGGATTTTTTACTCGTACAAGAGAGTATTGGAAAATGGTTGGTCCAGGCATTACAACAGGGGCAGCGGACGACGACCCTTCAGGAATTGCCACTTATTCTCAGGCGGGTGCACAATTTGGTTATGGATTTCTTTGGCTTTCAGCTTTTACTTTTCCGATAATGGTCTTGATTCAAGAAATGTGTGCAAGAATTGCACTGGTTACAGGAAGAGGGCTCGCTGCAAATATCAGACTTCATTTTCCCAAATCCTTACTTTACTTATGTATAAGTCTTCTTTTTTTAGCAAACACTTTTAATATTGGGGCGGATATTGGAGCAATGGCGGAAGCATTTCAACTTTTGATGCCAATGGTCCCAAAATACATCTTAATTCTTGGGTTTGGATTAACCTGTGTCTTATTTGAAGTTTTTATTTCGTACAAAAAATATTCTTCCTATCTCAAATGGATGACTTTGGCACTTTTGGCATATATATTAACAGGAATAATCATTAAATTTGATGGCGCTGTCCTTTTGTACAACACTTTTGTACCAAATCTTGAATTTTCAAAGGAGTATATGCTTATATTAGCTGCCATAGTTGGAACCACGATATCACCTTATCTATTCTTCTGGCAGACCTCACAAGAGGTGGAGGAGGGTATACTTCACGGTAATGGGACTGTAAAACAAAGACAAAAAGAAGGCCCTAAAGAAATTCGCCCTATGAGATTTGATGTAATTGCAGGAATGTTTATTTCAAATCTAGTAATGTTCTTTATTATTGCTGTTTGTGCAAAAACACTAAACACTAACGGCATAACAAACATTTTAACCGCGGCAGATGCGGCTAGTGCCCTTAAACCTTTTGCGGGTAATTTTGCATATACACTTTTTGCCTTAGGGATCATTGGTACAGGTTTTTTGGCCATACCAGTACTTGCAGCCTCAAGCGCATATGCCTTAACTGAGGCTTTTAGATACAAAGAAGGTTTGTATTTAAAACTTAAAGAGGCTAGAGCATTTTACTATGTAATTATTGCATCGGTTTTTTTAGGCCTAATGTTTAACTTCACTAATTTTAGTGCCATTAAGGCGCTTTTGTATGCATCAATAGCAAATGCGATTATTGCTCCGGTTATTATTGTTTTTATCCTTATTTTGGCCTCAAATAAGCGTATTATGGGCGCTCACGTAAATAACAAAGTCATATCTGCGGTAGGGTGGGGGGTATTTTTCCTGATGTCTCTTGTTGGTATTTTTTCAATCTACTCATTATTCTTTTAGCTAGCTTATTTAACCACATATCCGGTCATTTTGTCAAGCAGGAATTGTCAAAATATTCTTATTTATCAACACATTTTTAGTTTTAACATGCTCATTTTTGTTACAAAGAGGTTGACTTTTGCTGTTTAAAATGATAGTATATAGGCATATCCAGTTTAGCTGGATTTTCCTTTTTTAGGGAATTTTCTTTAAAAAAATTCATCTAAAGGAGGCCGTGAGAATACCCGGAAGGGTTCGACTTAAAGAGGGAACACGGATTACAACCATAAAAAAAGGCTTATCGTTGAGTTTATAGCAGGTATAGGGTTGTTTGCGAATGCAATTTCTCTTACAGGAGATCAAGTCGGAGTTCAAGCAAACGGACAAATGCTTGGTCCAGTAAACATTGAAATAGCACAAGCAACACCGCTTGAGGTAAAGACAGTTGAGGAACTTGTTCGGGAATATTTTAAAGATAATCCAGAGTTAGTCGCTGTCGCATGGTGTGAATCAAGATTTAGACAATTTGACGGGGCGGGTGAGATTCATAGAGGTATAGTCAATTCAAATGATATTGGTGTTATGCAAATTAACACAACATATCATGCTGAGAGGGCACATAGTCTAGGAATTGATCTGTACACGCTCGAAGGTAATATGGCATATGCAAAATATCTATATGAAAGTGAAGGTCTACAACCTTGGAGCGCATCTGAGCCTTGTTGGAGAAAGTATATGGCAAAAGACATTAGAGTTGTTGCCTTTGTAGAAAATAACTAAACAAAAAAACCACCTTTCATAGGGTGGTTTTTTTGTTTAAATGAATTTACGAAATGGCCATATAAGTGTTTCAAGAAGTTTGTTTGTAAATGGT
>CAYLOB010000008.1:13567-14821 GCA_964385205.1 uncultured Candidatus Saccharibacteria bacterium
GTCTTTTTTGCCACTCTGACAAGGTAAGTTCTTTAGATATCTTAAGATCATTTAGAAATTGATTTTCTAGCTCAAGTGTAAATTCAGCGTTATTGCTTACAAGATTAGCTTCAAAATTATAAACAAGGCTTAGGCTATCTAGATTTAAACTACCAACTGATGACCAGGCTCCGTCTACTACTATTGTTTTTGAGTGGATCATTTGTTCGTATCTATAAATTTGCACCTTATGTTTCAATAAATCCGAAAAATATGTCTGTGCACCTATATGAGCAAGAATATGGTTAACCGTTTTTGGTACCAGAAGTTTAACTTCAACACCTCTCATGGCCATTTTTTTTATAAGGTTTAATAGTTTGTGAGTTGGGAGAAAATATGGAGTTGTAAGATAAATATATTTTTTTGCACTTCTAATTTTTTTTATAAGTTCATAGTACATGAATCTTTTTTTTGGAAGCGGGGAATTAGTAATATAAGAAAACTCACTTGCAACCTGCTTTAGATTAGAAAAATCATTTTTCCTTCTTTTAAAGATGTAATTTAATTTTCTATATTGCTTGTTCCACATAATATTAAAAGCCTCAAGCATCTCTTCAACTACTTGGCCAGTGATTTCGACATGACTTTCTCTCCATGAACTCATTTCATCAGAAAGGCAAACACTCCCAGTAAATCCTATTTTATTGTCAATAATCATTAATTTTCTATGATCTCTGAAATACCAAAATGTTTCTTGATTTGGTTTCCAAGGTAATAGTGGGTTGAAAAATTTAAGAAGCACGCCTGAAGCTATGAGTGCTGAGGCATCCTTAGACCCTGAAAAATTAAAACTGCCTACCTCATCACATAATACTCTAACCTTTACACCTTCTTGTGATTTTTTTTTCAAAAGTTCAATAAACTTTCTACCAATTCCATCGTTTTCAAAAATGTATTGCTCAAGGTCAATGGACAGGGAAGCATGCTCAATTGCGACAAGCATCGCATCCCATGCCTCATTTGAGTTCATATAAAATTTCCAAAAATTTTCTTGCATAAATTCTGTATAAGTATAACTCTATTAGGGAATAAAAGTTAGACTAATTTTTAGTGGGAGTACTGATTCAAGCAATGTCGCACCACAAGAGGGCACTTCTTGTACTCTAAGTCATTGTCGTTCCTAAGAATACAATGTCGCACCACAAGAGTACTAATTGTTTACTAAGGAGGGCCGTTATGGCCTCCTAACTAAACAATGTCGCACAATATATCTTT
>CAYLOB010000009.1:0-11211 GCA_964385205.1 uncultured Candidatus Saccharibacteria bacterium
TCTCGCACCTTTACCACCAAAAGAGTTAACCATGATTCGCTTTGATGAGAGCAAGGAAATAGATGTTAAAAACTTAAATAGTAGAACAATTAGTGAAGCAATCTCAAAAGAATTAAGAAATCCACCAAGACAGGATGCTGTCAGAAGAATAAAATTTATTTCAACGGAAAATGAGGAAGTTGCAAACGTAGATTTATTTAAATTTCTTGAAATTTTTGAGACACGCACACCAGAGGAGCTAGCAAGAACACTGCAAAGAGAGTTTTATGTTGGAATTAATTTTAAAAACGGTAGTGGTTACCCATTTCTAATTATGAAAGGTGAGGGCTACGAAAGTTTGTTTCCAGGGCTATTAGCTTGGGAAAAAACTCTTAAAAGTGATCTGACTCCGATTTTTGAAAATAAAACAGCTTCATCAACTACAAATCAGTTTGTTGACCTAGTAATCACAAACCAAGACAGCAGGGGTATCGTTGATGAAAATGGCAAACCACAATTCTTTTATACAATAATTGATGACACAATAGCTATTTTTGCGATCGACACAAGTAGCTTAAATGAAATACAAAAAAGGTTAAGGGAAAAGAAACTTAAAAGCGAATAATTCACAAACCTCAGTTTTTTTTATATAATAACCAGTGAATTAATATAAATTAAATAAATATGGACTCACAGCGAATTGCATATTTTAAATCAAAATTAGAGGAAGAATTAAAGGTATTAGAAACAGAATTAAGTACAGTTGCAGTGAGAGGAGACGTAAATAAAGAAGACTGGGAACCAATACCTCAAAAAATGGATATTGATCAAGCAGACCGAAATGAGGTCGCGGATTTCCTAGAAGAATTCGGAAATAATAGGGCAATAAACCAGGATTTAGAAATAAGACTAGCAGAAGTTAAGGGAGCGTTACAAAAAATTGAGGAGGGTACATACGGTGTTTGCGAAAAATCAGGTGAACAGATAGAAGAAGACAGACTTGAAGCAAACCCAGCCGCTAAGACTTGTAAGACTCATATAAACGAATAACTAAGATGAGTGTTGCTAAAGTTTTTAGTGGGCAAAGCGACATACTCAAAGGACCCATTATCTCTGTTGAAACAGACCTTGCAAAAGGTCTGTTTGCGTTTTCAGTAGTTGGTCTTCCTGACAAAGCAGTTGAAGAGGCGAAAGATCGAGTAGGTGCAGCAATAAAAAACACAGATCTTGAGAGTCCAAAAGTCAAAAACCAGAAAGTTGTAATTTCACTTGCTCCAGCGGGTGTAAAAAAGGAAGGATCTCATTTTGATTTACCAATTGCACTATCGTATCTTTTAGCCTCAAAACAAATAAACTTTAATCCAAATAAAAAACTATTCTTAGGAGAACTAGCTCTTGATGGGGAAGTTAGAAAAGTAAAAGGGGTACTCCCAATAGTTCGAACAGCGAAACAAAGTGGGTTCAATCAAGTTTTTGTTCCGGCTGATTGCGTAGAAGAAGCGTCACTTATTGAAGGTATAGAAATAATAGGAGTTAGCACTTTAAGAGAAGTGTTAGATATCTTAGAAGAAAAACAATTACCCCAGACATTTAAAATAAAAAAATACAATTCTAAATCTGGCATCGAACCAGAGATTGACTTTAAAGATATAAAAGGGCAAGAATTTGCCAAACGAGCCCTTAAAATTGCGGCAGCTGGAGGACATAACATTTTACTTTGGGGACCGCCCGGAACAGGAAAAACAATGTTAGCGAAGGCTTTTGCAGGGATACTTCCACCTCTTACTGACGAGGAAATGTTAGATGTTACATCAATACATTCTGTTGCAGGATTACTTGAAGAGGGGTCTTTAACGGAGCCGCCATTTAGAGCACCTCACCATACTTCATCACACGTTGCGATTGTGGGAGGTGGGCAACACGTTCGTCCAGGAGAAATAACACTTGCTCATAAAGGAGTTTTATTTTTAGATGAATTTCCAGAGTTTGATAGACGAGTTGTAGAATCTTTGCGAGAGCCACTTGAAGAAAAGAAGATCCGTATATCAAGATCAAAGGGCACTGCAACTTTTCCTGCTGATTTTATTTTAGTTGCAGCTATGAACCCATGTCCTTGTGGAAACTTCGGTCAAGAAAAAAAGAAATGTATATGTTCACCTTTGACCGTTGAGAAATATCAGAGAAAAATTTCAGGTCCTATTATAGATAGAATAGACATGTGGATTGAAGTTTCAGACATTTCACATGACATATTGAGTAAAAAAGAAAGTAGTGAATCTACCAAAGAAATAAAGGAAAAAATACTTACTGCCAGAAAAAAACAAAAGGACAGGAGTATTAAATTAAACTTAAAGAGTAGTAAAAATAGTGAAATAAAATCTAAAGACATAAATGACGCAATAGAACTAGTGGATTCTGCTAAGAAAAATTTGATTGAAGGTGCACATAAGTTAGGACTTTCGCCTAGAGCCTATCACAGAATAATGCGCCTTAGTCGAACTATTGCTGATCTAGAAGACGAAGAAAAAGTTCTTGATAAACATATCTTCGAGGCTTTACAATATAGGCAAAGGAAAGAAATATTATAAAAATACCTCATCGCACAAGTGCGATGAGGTATTTTTATAATATTTCTACTTACTTACTACAGGGTTCCAATTTCTAGTTCCCCCCAAAATTTCGAAGTGGAGATGTGGTCCAGTTGACTTACCACTATTCCCTGAATATCCAATTAAATCACCTTGTTCCACATATGAACCCGGTGTAACTAAGCTACTTGAAAGATGCCCATATAACGTTTGAATTTTTCCATGTTCAATCACAATCATATTTCCATATCCACCATTGTATCCATATTTTGATGTAAGTATTTTTCCATCAGCAGCCGCATACACAGGCGTACCCGCTTTATTACCAATATCTACTGCAGTACCAAATTTTCCATGAATTCCTTGGGTTATTCTTCCGGCCATTGGTCTAATAAAGGAACCAGTTGGAACTTTAGATGGCGATTTAACTATTGCTTTTGAATTATTTTTAGGAGAATCAGAAATTTCACCGTCTGGGATAATTATTTCAGTTCCAGCAACAAGACTTAAGCCAAGATCATTAAATTGCAAAATTTCTTCAACGTCTGCGTTAAATTTCTTGGCAATAGAAACTACCGTATCTCCCTTTTTTACAGTATATTTTACACCAGAAACAGGGAGAATAACGATATCATCTCCTTCTTTAATCGTTCCATTAGCCCAACTAACAGTGTTTGCACTTACTCCAAACATCTTCGCAATACTTCCGGCCGTGTCACCTTTGCGAGCTTTATACACAAACACCCGATCAATTGATTCATGTTCTTCGATTTCGATGGGCGTTCCCATAGGACCCACATAAGCCTCCAGAACACTCTTGTCGTCTATAACCAAATCAGGTCTTTTACTTGTTGGGTTTGGCTCAATATTTATAGCAGCTTCGAGAATAGGCATATTTTGGGAGTTATGCGGAGATACAGATAACTCCTCCTCACTTGCAAACAAATCCGAAACAAAAGAAAAAACTCCGGCAAGCACCTTTCCCGGAGTTACAGAAACAACAACCACAGAAACAAAACCTGCCATAATAAGCTTGTAAAATAATGTTTTTTTAGATTTACCTAATTTATTTATTCCAGAAGGGAAGAGGTCTTCATTTAGTTTTTGAGAAATAAGTCAAATTTAACGTTATAATTCTTGGTTTTCTGAAAATATGGCCTAGTTAAGCCATATTTTGGACGGAACGGTCAGTACTTATCCATCATAGCCTTATTGTAGTATCAAAGTCAATGGCTTTAAAATTTGTCTGTGGAAAAGAAAAAAGAAGGGGTTTCATGTTATAGTTCTTAGAATGTTTGATGAAAAAGAAACAAATTCTTACCTCAGCACTTTAAATGAGCGCCAAAGGGAGGCGGTACTTAAAACTGAGGGTCCACTACTCATTTTGGCCGGTGCTGGAGCTGGAAAAACCAAAACAATTACCCACAGAATTTTTCATTTAGTTAAAAATGGAACAAGACCAAGCCAAATACTCGCAATAACATTTACCAACAAGGCAGCTAAGGAAATGCGAGAAAGGACAATCAAGCTTCTTGAAAGTGATCCTAGTATAGGGAGGGGGGTACTAGATGAAAAACCATTTATCTCAACATTTCATTCTTTAGGAGTTCATATTTTAAAAGAGAATGCCCACGTGTTTGGATTTCCAAGGCATTTTGGCATTTTTGATCGTGGTGATTCTAAAAGAGCAATAAAAGATGCTATGGAAATAGTTGGGGTAGACCCGAAACAATATGACCCAGGAACAATACTTTCTATAATTTCAAGAGAAAAAGGTGCTGGAAGTTCTTTTGATGAATTTGCTTTAAATATTGGGTCAGAATACATAGAAAATATCGCCCTTAAGGTGTGGCGTGAATATGAAAACATATTGGCCAAAGAAAAAGCGTTCGATTTTGATGACCTACTTCTTAAAACACTGACACTTTTAAAGCGCCCTGAAATCAAAGCTCACTACAATGCGCTTTGGAAGTATATACATGTTGATGAATACCAAGATACAAATAAAGTGCAGTATCAGATAATGAAACTCCTGTCAGAAGAGCATAAAAACATAGCTGTTGTGGGGGACATAGATCAATCTATATATAGTTGGAGAGGTGCTGACTTTAAAAACATAATGAGATTTGAAAAGGATTATGGAAATGTTGAAACCGTTCTACTTGAAGAAAACTACCGGTCAACCAAAACAATTATTGCGGTTTCAAACGCAATAATCGCCAAAAACATAATGAGAAAAGATAAAAATGTTTTTACTCAAAACCCCCATGGTGACAAAATAACAGTTCATGGTGCCTACAACGAAAGAGAAGAAGCAAATTATATAGCCCGAGTTTCAAAAATGCTTATTGCACAAGGAGTACAACCTGAAGAAATAGCAGTCCTCTATAGGGCAAACTTTCAATCCAGAATTATTGAGGAAGCATTCTTAAAAAATGAAATTCTCTACACACTTCTTGGTACAAAATTCTTTGAACGAAAAGAAGTAAAAGACGTTTTATCATACCTAAGAGCATCACTTAATCCAGATTCAATTTCTGATTTTAAAAGGGCAATAAGTTTTCCTGGTCGAGGTATTGGAAAAGTAACTCTACTTAAAATTCTTGAAGGAAAAGAAGAAGAACTTCCAAAAGCCGCCCGAGAAAAGGTTCACAGCTTTCGTTTAGTCTTAAATGAAATTAAAGAAAATGTTTCAATAAAAAAACCTAGTGAAGTTATGAAAGGGATTATTATTGCTTCAGGACTTGAACTAGCACTTACAGGTGGAGATGGAGAAGATGCCGAAAGACTTGAAAACATAAAAGAACTTGTAACAATTGCATCGGGCTATGACAATCTCCCTATCGGGGAAGGTATTGAACAGTTCTTAGAGCATGTTTCACTCTCAAGTGATCAAGATGATTTAAAGGATGAAAAGAAGGGTGTCCGACTAATGACCGTTCACGCATCAAAGGGTTTAGAGTTTGATTACTGTTTTATTACAGGACTAGAGCAAGATCTATTTCCACACAGAAAAATGGATTCGAAGGGGGGTCACAGAGATGATGAAGAGGAAGAAAGAAGACTATTTTATGTAGCCTTGACCCGTGCGCGAAAAAAAGTGTATCTTACTTATGCAAATATGAGGACGATTTATGGCGCAACAAATATGACAATACCATCTGAATTCGTACTTGAAATTGATGACACTCTCACTGAAGTAGATCAAGGACCAATCCACAGAGAAAAAATAATGTATTTAGATTTTTAAATATTGTTTATAAAAAACTTATGAGAGCAAAAAAACATTTTGGTCAGAACTTTCTAAAATCAGAAAAAATTGTGGAAAGAATGGCAAGAGCTTCAGAAGTGAGCGAAAAAGATACTGTTCTCGAAATTGGTCCAGGAAAAGGAATTTTAACTAAAGCACTTCTAAAAGCCGGGGCGACCGTTGTTGTAATTGAAAAGGACACCGAGCTTATACCTTTTTTGGAATCAAAATTTAAAGAAGAAACTCTAAACAAAAAACTTTCTATCGTCGAAGCAGATATTTTAAACATTAATGTTGAAGAAATAGTAAAAAGTGACTATAAAATAGTTGCGAATATTCCTTATTACATTACAGGTGAAATCATAAGAAAATTCTTAACAGAAAAAAAACAACCAGCGCTCATGACCCTTTTAGTTCAAAAGGAAGTCGCAAGAAGAATAGTCGCGAGCGATAAAAAGGAAAGTATATTGTCACTTAGCGTAAAACTATTTGGTACACCAAGTATTAGCGAGGTAGTTAAAAGGACTATGTTTACCCCAGCACCAAATGTAGACTCTGCGGTACTGGTTATCAAAGACATAAGTAGAAAAAATCTTAAAGAAATAGACGAGAGCAAATTCTTTAATCTTGTTAAGCTCGGATTTTCACAAAAAAGAAAGCAATTTCTAAGCAACATAAAAGAACTGAATAAAGATAAAAAAATTGAGTCTTATTTAAAAAATAAAAATATCCCCTTAACCGTTAGGGCAGAGGATATTGATCTTCAGACTTGGATTGAAATGACAAAAATCTTAGATAACTACTAAAGAGAAAATCCTGTTCCAGGCATTGTACCCAACATTCCATTGTCTGGGATGACGACACAACTTCCACTTACTACTATCCAACACATATTAGTGGCGACTGGATTGTATGTTCCTAAAAGATAAAGAGAAGAATATACGTTGAAAGATGAATAAAGAATTGAAGCTCCTGGAACATAGCTCAACAAAAGTGGCCTATTTGAGGTGTAATCATAAACAGTTACCAAAAATCTAGCAGGAGAACCACATGTACAAGTTATTGTTGGAGCTATCCTTATGCCACCAAACGGAACCTCAACAACAGTAGCAAAAGTAGGTATCGCAAAAATAATGCCGAAAAATATAGAGACAATAGTAACTGTAATTTTTTTATTCACCATCTTTTAAAACATTAATGTTAATTAAAAATTTATTACTTTCGCCACTATCATTTTTCACAAAAATGACTGCAGGGACATAAACGCCATTTTTACCGACAGAATTAAACTCGTTTTTTAAGGCATCTATCGTTTTTTGTCTAACAGCAGGATCAGCAGTTTCGGGCACAGAATCAATAGAATTTTTTACAATATCTAAAAATACAGTATTTAAAAACAACGTAATGGTTTTACCGTCAGTAGAATTCCCCTCAAACATCTCTACATCTTGAACAGACAAATAAACAGTATTTTTAGGTCCAAAGTTTTCACCATAAATTGTGACAGGAGCATTACGTGGGTCACTTACCTCACCAGGGGAAACGGCGGTAATTCTAGGATAAAGCGGGGTGTTATTATTAAACGAATTATCAACTTGTTCAACACCGTTTTCACTAGAATTAACATCTGCAAAACCTCCAATTTTATTTAAAACGGCTCGCGTTCTACTCCCAACGATTCCTGTACCACCCAGTAAATTAAGTGGTACCAAAATTTCGCTCGCATTTTTCTCTTGAAACCTAATCACCGCCTGTCTAGTCCTTTCACCAAAAAAATTAGTTTCATTTCCTGGGGAACCAGCACCACTTTCCGCAACTCTTGTATCCGTATCTGAGTTTAAAATTTTCTGTAGCGACAAAACTTCTTCACCAACTGAATTGATAGATAAATCAGAAACAAAAACAACATTTTGTGCGTTTACACCTTTTGCCAAAATAAATAAACAGACAAAAGCAGTGGTGGATACAGATATGAAAATGTTAAAAAAAGTTTTTTTAGTCACACCAATATTGTAACACGACAGAAACTATCACAAAATCACTTATTTCTTATATTTTTTAAAAAAATTCTGATATAATTGTTTCAACTAAATAACTATGGAAATAAAAAAACCAAGTAGACCAATTTTTGCATTTATGATCCTTGCTGTTACCGCAATTATTTGTGCTTTTATATTCAAAAATGGGTCTCCTATACAGTTCAAAATCGCCAATAAAACAGAAACAAAATTGGTTAATCCTCAAATTATCGCTAGTGCTACAAATAGTGTAGACGAACAAAAAGACACAGACAGTGATGGGCTTTTCGATTGGGAAGAGGCACTTTGGGGAACATCAATCGATAATCCAGATACTGATAATGATAAAACATCAGATGGAGATGAAGTAAAACAAGAAAGAAACCCTACTGTACCCGCTCCAGGAGACTCTATGAAGGAAGCAACGGACACATCTGTTTCTGACAACAATTTAGATAGTGATGAATCATCAAACATAAACTCTAAAAATACAATAAGCAGTGAGGTCTCTAAAAACCTACTAACTCGCCTTATGACCCTAAAACAGAATGACACTCTTACCCCAGAAAATAAACAGGCTCTTATAAATGACCTTACTCAATTCACTATGGGCTCGTTTACTTACAAAAAATACACAAAAGACTCAATGCTTTTTATTGAAAATCCCACTCCAGAGGAAATCAAAGTGTATGCATCAAATTTCGCAACCATTCAAGATGATTTATTAACAAGTATAGCTAGAAAGGGAAATGCCATCATGCAGGATACAAGGGTGTTAAGCGAAATATATGAAAATTCAGCTAAAAAAATGTCTGAGATTGCAATTCCAAGGATTCTAGCTGATGTTCATTTAAATGTTGTGAACAATTATTCAGCGGCAAGTAAGGCAATCGAGGCGTCCAGTGATGATTCTGACCCAGCTAAAAAAGCTGTTGCAATAGGAGCTTACCAAAACGCCACAGCTAACCAAGAACAGTCAATCAACATACTTGCAAATTACTTCAAACAAAGTGGTATAATTTTCACAAGTGACCAAGCAGGGAATTATTGGAACAACTTTTAAAAGTCTAAATGAGTAATTTTAAAAAAAAGTTTATTAAAAAATGTAAGGCGGGAATCTCATTACTACTCCTTGTCTCTATTTTTAGTCTTTCAACAATTTCAGTCTTTGCACAAATCGAAGCTGACCCAGGAGGAGACCCTATTGAAAACGGTTACACTAACGATGATCCTGTTATTGCAGTTTTTAGTCCAAGCTCTGGAAGAATCGGAACTAGAATCCTCGTAACAGGGGCAAATTTTATGACCAACAATAGTATTCTGTTTGACGGTAAACCTATTCCTACTTTAGCAACTTCTACTGCACCTTTTAATTCTTTAGAATTTACTGTTCCATCTTTTTCATTAGATTGTGACAGAAATGGTAATTGTAGACCAATAAATATAGTGCCCCAAAGGTATGAAATTAGAATTTCAAACACAAATGGAAGAAGTAGAGCTGTAAATTTCAATGTTTTAAGTGGTCCTACTACATCCACTACAGTTTCAGCCATTACTTCTGTCGCTTCTTCAACCGCTTCAACCACAGCCACAGTGACTTGGAATACAACCAACTCATCAGACTCAAAAGTCTTGTACGGAAGCAGTAGTGGAACATACACAAACTCAACATCTTCAGCAACGATGACTACAAATCACTCTCTTAACATAAGAGGGCTTTCTTCTGAAAGAACCTATTATTTTATTGTTGTATCGAAGGATGCTGCAAACAATACTGCTACAAGTAGTGAATATAGATTCAGAACCGTATCTCCTCACACTGATGGAAGTGGACTAGAACAAGGTAGTGGTAATGACCTTGGTGGAATTGTTCAATTTGTTGCGACCTGTGCAATCACTTCATTTATAGGAAATGCTGGAAAAACAGCTCTGTCCAAAGTAATAGGAGGTGCATCAAGCTGGGTAAGTAACAAAATAAGTGGTGCTGTTCAAGGCGCTATTAGTGCAGTTATACCATCAGTTCCAATCAAAAACACTAAAATAGAAGAGAACACCCAAGCAGCTGCACAGAACTCAGCATCAGTAGCAGACAAGGAAACATCTATGGGTTCACCGACAGGTCACACCAGTATTTTAAGTGGTCTTACAAGAGAGTTGTTTAAATCTCCAAGTCTGGACGCTCTTGCGTTTTGTATTGGAAACGAACTTATCCACTACATCATGCAATCAACTATTCAGTGGATAAACTCTGGTTTCAAAGGAAAACCTGTGTTTATCGAAAATTCAGACGCATTCTTTAGTCAAATAGCTGACCAAGAGGCTGGACTTTTCATTCAAGACATAATGAAAGGTGCAAATATAGATGTGTGTCAACCATTTCGAGTACAACTCGCGGTAGACAGTATCAGGTCTCACACTTCAACTTATAATGGAACAAATGGACGAGGCAGATGTACACTTTCAGCGATCAAAAACAACTACCAAGGATTTATGAATAGTTGGAACCAGGGAGGGCTTCCTGGGTGGTTTGAGTTGATCCAAAAACCAAACAACATTTATGGAGCGAAGCAACTTGCACAAACAGAAATGCAAAAAAGAATCTCTCAGAGGCAAAATACCCTCAAACTCGAACTAGGGTGGGCAAATGGATATAAAAGCTTCAAATATTGTACTGCACCAAAAAGATCTGATGGATCTTGTCCACCAGGGAAGGAAACAACAGGAACTCCAGGAAAAATCATTGAGGAAACCATAAACCAACGCCTTAACAGTGCACAAAAAAGAATTGAGATAGCTGACGAATTCGATGAACTCGTCTCGGCCCTTGTAAACCAACTTGTCAAAACAGCAATCAACGAAGTGTTAAGTATAGGAAGTAGCGGTGGAGGAAGTCAAAACAGTGTTGGTAATAGTATCGATAGAGTAGACCCTACAGTTTCCATTACTTCCCCTATAAATGGGGCTACTGCATCAAGCACCATAACCATTTCAGCAGATGCATCAGATAATATAGGTGTCGCAGATGTTCAATTTAAGATAGATGGGCATGATTTCCAAAATGAGGATTCTTCAGCTCCGTACAGTGTTACATGGAACACAGCCGCAATGCCAAACGGCACTCATACAATCTCCGCAAAAGCTACAGACGTCGCTGGTAACACTAAAACTTCAGCCCAAATCAGTATAACCGTCTCAAACTAAACATCTAAAAAAACACAAACAAATATCCACCAAATCGGTGGATATTTGTTTGTGTTTTTGCTATAAAAAAATTAAAAGTTGTTGTATACTTTACACATAAATCAATGAAACTTTTCAAAAGAGATTCAACTTTTTTTTCTGTTAAAAAAATATTATTTTTATTTATTTTTTTAAC
>CAYLOB010000009.1:11221-14758 GCA_964385205.1 uncultured Candidatus Saccharibacteria bacterium
TATTATTGCTACCTAAAAGTAATGTTTTTGCACAACAGTTCCAAGATATTGGTGGGTATAGTCACTTCAATAGTTTAAGTGATTTAAGGAACTACTATAATCAACTGAGTACCCTGAACGAGGATACCAGGAGGGTTGCGGACGAGATAGTTGATTCTATGTCGGCACATGAATCAGGACGCACAAGAGCAGAAGGACAAAATAAATATATATATTCTAGTGCAAGCGGAGCTAACGGAGCTCAGGCCTCAATATATAAAAACTCAAATACAGTAGCCGTGTTTGACACACTATCAATAAATCCAGGTACGCCAATGATGGTCATGAAAACAAGTGACGGATATTGGGCAATGAATCTCAGAACCCCTTTAAATAGAAACCACGAGGAAGAGTTAGGAAACAGATATAATTTAAATATTCGGGATAGTGCACTTAAGATTGATTTAAAAAATAAATATCCAGTAATAGAAGAAATGGAGAATGCCAACCTTTCTCAAAACATTATCGATGCTTACGTAAGGTTTAAAGAAGATAAATATTCAAACCCTCAACAAAGGCAAGATGACATCGCAGCTTTAAGAAATTCTCGCTATTTCACTGAACCGTCATTAACCGGTATTATAAATCCACAAACGGGGGCATATCAAAATAGCACACCAACGTTAGACTTTTTAACACCAGCCGAAGCTAGAACAAATAGTGAAGTTAGAGCTGGGATAAACAACACAATGAGAAACGGTGGAGTACCAGAAAATGACCATAATGGCCAGTGTGTTTATGGAACAGTAATACCGTCAATTGATGTTGATAACTGTCTCGAGCAAGGTCTCTACTACATAATGAGTATTATTGCTTGGTTTGTAGGTGTCGCGGCCGGAGTTTTTAGCTTTATTTTCAACTTCACAGTTGTTCATATGTCTGAAAATTTAAAAAATATAACTGCTATAGGATCTGTATGGAAAGTTCTTAGAGATTTTGCAAACATACTATTTATTTTTATACTTCTTTTTCTTGCAATCTCAACTATTTTAGGAATAAATGAACATGGAATAAAACATACGCTCAGTAAACTAATTCTTGTTGCGATTCTCATGAACTTTAGTATGTTTTTTGCCAAAGTAATTATTGATTCATCAAACATTTTAGCAATTAGTTTCTACCAAAAAGTAAACCCTGAAGCAAGAGAGTCTGAAACCTCAGGAAATATTGCGCAAAGTACTCCAGAAAGTGTTAAGAAAGGTATAGCTGGTGTGTTTATGAATACATTCAACTTTCAAAAAATATACCAAACCAACGGATCAGATCCCGCAGCGAGTTTTGCAATGTTACCTAATACTGGAACTATTTTTATAATGGGCTCCATAACGATGTTTATTGTAGCCTGTCTTTTTGTAGGAGCAACGATTATTTTTATAAAAAGAATGACAACACTGATGATTCTTATTATGACTTCATCTCTTGCTTTTGCAGGCACGTTGCTACATAAAACAGAGGGTATGGCACATGAATGGTGGGAGAAACTTTTAAGAGAAGCCTTTTATGCACCAATTTTTATTGCAATTCTTTGGATGGCTTTTCTTATTATGACAAACCCAGGTTTCTTAAAGACAATGGGGGATGGCGGAAGTGGTCTTACTCAAGCTTTTTTTGATATTCCAATGGTTGTTAACTACATCATCGTTATAAACTTCTTCGTTATGGCACTTGTAGTGGGAGAGAAGATGGGGGCAAGTGGAGCAAGTGGAGCAATGAAACTATATAAAGGAATCAAAACAAACATCGGTGGACGGGCAGTTCAAATGGGTGTACGTAGAGGTGGAGCTTGGGCATACAAATATCTTGAAGGAAAAGCAGGGGGCAAACCTCATGCATTTGTAACGTGGGCAACTAAAGCAATGGCGGGACAGGCAGGAATTAAAATTTTGGGCAAGGAAATTCCTGGAACTAAAAAACTTGCAGAGGTGGCCGCCTCACTTTCAAGAGGCGCACTCGGTGCGGTTGTAAACGCAAAAGTAGGTGGAGCAGGCAACAGCTTTAGAGAAGAATTTGCCGAAAAACAACACGCTATAGCTGAACATGAATACGAAATCAAAGACGATCTTGGAAAAGTGGGTGAGTTTTATACTGAACTTGTTACAGATGGACAAAAAGATTTAAATGTAAGAGTTGCATATGAAAAAGCATGGGAAGCTAAAGATGCAAAGGGGCAAGCAGATATATTGGCTGCTATGGCTGATAGCGCAGCAAAATATAAATTAGCAGGTAACACAGAAAAAGCTGAGGAAATAGAGGAGGCAAGAAAAAAACTAATAGGAAGACTTTCTCCTCAACAACAAGATGACATGGAAAAAAAGATGCAGGGCCCTCTCGCATTCCACAAGCAAAAATTTGACGAACTTCTTCAAGGAGAAAGTGACGGTCACGGAGGAAGAGCTGGGGGAGTTGAACAAATTACAGAATACCAAACAATACACGGAACAGACAACGCAAAAATTAAAGAAAGTGTCAAAGCAAAAGTTGAAGAAACTAAAGCAAAAGTTGAAGCTCTGACGAAGGCTGGAAAGACAGGAACAGCTGAACACACAGCCGCTGTCAACGAACATACAGAAGCTGAAAAATTAAGCAAAGAGCTAAAAGACACAGAAACTGATAGTGGAAAAATAAATACGATAATCACTGCATCTGAAGCCAAAATTGCCGACCTCGAAAAGAACGGAAAAGGTAAGGGTGATGCGGATTACGACAAAGAAATAGAAACATTAACCAAATACCAAGCAATTAAAGCAGGTGGAGGCAAAATAAGCCTCACCGCGAGGCTTGCGGGTGCTGAAGAAGTGAGAAAAAAACTACGACAAAAAGGCAAGAAAGTGGGTGACGCAGATTATGATGAGGCAGCGAAGCAAGTTGATGAACTAAAAAAGAAAGTTGAAACTGCAAACGTGAATCTAAATCAAAACGAAAAAGTTCAAAAATTTCGAAAAAACTTCCAAGGCTTGAGTACTTCTCAACAAGCAGGATTAAACATCAATCAAATAAGAAACCCTCTTGTAACTGATCTTGTTCAAGGTAAGTTATTTGCCCAACTTGAAAGTTCAGGAAATCTTACACAAGAAGACTACGATAGATTAGGAAAAAGTATGGATGATCAAATCACACAACTAGAAACATACGTGCAAGCACAAACTAAGGGTAAAAAAGGTGACCGTGCAGATGTGTTAAAAATGGTAAATGCAAAATTACGTAGTTTAGGAGAAGATGAAATACAAGTTATAAATGGAGATACAGATGATGCGGAAGACAGAGCAATGGATTATTATGAAGAAAATATGTTCAAAGGACACCTCGCCACAGCTGGTTACGCAAGAAACGCAAGTAGATCATACTCTACAACCAAAGGTCAAAACGGTGAAAAACTAAACGGTAAGGCTGGAGATGCTATCAGGAGAGATGCGAACGGTAACTCAAGAAGAGCTGCAGTTAATGGAACCGTTAACGATAGAGAACCAATATCATATTAATTATGAAACTAACCCGAGA
>CAYLOB010000010.1:0-2199 GCA_964385205.1 uncultured Candidatus Saccharibacteria bacterium
ATGAGGACCTCCTTGAAGTCCTGGGAAAACTGCTTTGTCTATTTTCTTTCCTAGTTCCCTACTATCTCGCTTTGCAAAAACCATCGCACCTCTTGGACCCCGAAGTGTTTTGTGAGTTGTTGTTGTAACTACGTCTGCATATTCAAATGGAGTTGAGTACGTACCTCCAGCAACGAGGCCGGCAAAGTGAGACATATCTACCATCATCAAAGCTCCGCACTTGTCTGCAATTGCTCGAACTTTTTTAAAATCAACAATGCGTGGATAAGCAGTAAAGCCGACAACAATGATTGCCGGTTTTTCTCGAACCGCAGTTTCTTCCATTTTCTTATAGTCGATCAAATCAGTTTTTGTATCAAGTTCAATCGGTAGTTGCTCCCAGAATTTTCCAGTGATTGAAACTTTGTGTCCGTGAGTAAGGTGTCCTCCAGAAACAAGTGGGAGTCCCATAATCTTTGCTCCTTTTTCTACAAGTGCAAAATAAACTGCCAAGTTTGCAGGACTTCCGGAAAGTGGTTGAACGTTTACAGACCAATCTTTAGTATCAAGTCTGAAAAGTTTGAGTGCGCGCTTCTGACAAAGTTCCTCAAGTTCATCTGTATAAGTTTGCCCTCCGTAGTATCGCGCACGAGGATATCCTTCTGCATATTTGTTGTCGAAGATAGAGCCAAGGGCTGCGAGTACATCTTTAGAACAATAGTTTTCTGAGGGAATTAAATTGATAACACTTTTCTGTCTTTTTTCTTCTTGCTTAATTAATTTTTCAATTTGTTTATCAATCATGGTTTTAGAATTAAGAATAAAATCTTTGAATAATGAATTTCTATTGGATTAAGTTTAGATCATGTTATTTAAATTTTGTTTGGCTTCCCTCCATCAAATACACATTAATTATACCAGCTTCTATTATAGCTTCCCAGCATGGCTTACAACACCACCAGTGACCCCACAAATAAAGGTCTGAACCTTTTACAGACTCTACACCATGCTTATTGATTGCATCACGAACAGCCGACGCTTCTGCATGATTCTTGTTCGTTACACACCCCGGACAAAGCCAGTATTTAGTACCACTTTTAGCTTTTAACCATTTTCGAACACACCATCCCTTTCCATGAAGATTTACAAACCACTTTTGCTTAAAAATAGAATGGTTTGCGCCGTATCCCAGAACAGTTCCGTTTTTTACCACCACTGCCCCTGTTGGATGGTTTAAGTCCGTACTGTGGGTAAGTGAAAACTTTTTCGCCTCTTTCATAAACACATCCTCTTCAGAAACGTAGAAAATAGTTTTTCCTTCTGGGATGTATGGATATTTTATGATCGGTTTATCACTCATATTATTTTGAATCTGGCTCATATTTTCTAAGCTCATCTTGAATTTTCTCTAATGTGAAAGATAGTGCAAGATCTGTTTCCAAAGGTCGATCGATGTGAAGATAAAACCTCGTAAAAATTTCATCCCTTATAATCATCGACATATTCCATAGCGGGTTTTCTGTTGACGTACGTGTAATCAACTTGACGTATTCTTTGTAATGATCTTTTATCACTTCTCTGATTTGTTTACGAGTATCACCTTCTAAAGCTTCGGCGTTTGGACGATGACCGAAAGTAGAATAAACAGTATTTTCACCCATAATGTTATCATGGCCTAAAAAATCAGTCCTTTCAATACCGATTTTCTCTTGATCCTCAATATTTCTTGGCACATATTTTCCTGTTCCCGCATCTTCGAATACATTTTTCATACGGACAATTGTTTTATACAATAAAACTAGTAATAGGCAACATCTTTCTCATGAACATATAATACTTTATACTTAACCTTATGACCAAATTCGATCAAATATATATATGAATACTCAACAACATTCTTAAAAATTGAATTGAAGAAACATCCACCCTCCAGAAAGTAAAAACCAAATCACTACCTGGAGTACACTTCCAAATCGATATCGAAAAAGAAGGATTCCCTCTTCTTACAATAAGAAAAATTCCTGTAAAAATGTTTGTGGCTGAGCAAGTGTGGTTTATTTCTGGTGCGCGAAAGCCTGAAGATTTCTTGCGAGATTACACAAAGATTTGGGACGAATTCACAAACCCAAATGATGTCGTAACTGTGGCCTATGGATATCGTTGGCGAAAACATTTTGGACGAGATCAGTTATGTCTTCTTGTAAAACAATTTCAAAAAGA
>CAYLOB010000010.1:2209-2683 GCA_964385205.1 uncultured Candidatus Saccharibacteria bacterium
GCCTCTTAGCCGCCATGGCGTTATCATCGGATGGGACCCGAGGGCAGACGGACTTTCGATAATAAAAAAAGCGAATGTGCCTTGTCCCTTTTCTTTTGTAGTAAACATTATTGGCGGCCGTTTAAACCTCCACAACATTGTCCGGTCAAACGATATGTACTTAGGCTTCCCTTCTGACGTTGCAGGCTTTGCTCTCTTACAGTGCATCCTTGCACAAAAGCTCGGAGTAAAACCAGGGTTTTACAGTCACTCAATTTCAAACGCCCATATCTACGAAAATCAGTTCGACGCAGCAAAACAACTAGTAAAAAGAAAAAATAGTCATCCAAAAATAGTCATAAACCTGCCAAAAAATACGTACGATAGAGCAGAAAAGAAAGAAAAAAAGCTTACCGACGAAATTATTGAAGGTATTCAAAAACAGTACAAACCACAAGAAAACATAGCGGGGATAAAGATTGTAACCTGGAACGC
>CAYLOB010000010.1:2693-6203 GCA_964385205.1 uncultured Candidatus Saccharibacteria bacterium
AAACAAAAAAGAAAGTAATTTTTTAAGTTTAAAACCAAAAAAGAGCTTATTTAAATGTTGTTATTTCTCCTGTATACTGTAGGAATATAAGCTATCATCTTAAGTAACCATGGCCATATTAACCAAACGACAAATTCTCGAACGTGTAGCGCTAGACCAGATTTCATTTAAACCAAATCTTGATCAATTTCAGATTCAGGCCCATGCGATTGATATGCGTCTTGGCTATACTTTTCTTCTACCTAAAAGCTGGCACCTAACCGACAAAGGACGTGAAGCTCTTAGAATTGACCATTACGACAAGAACCGGCAAGACTATTTTGAAGTTATAGAACTAGAACAAGGTCAATTTTTTGAGCTTCTTCCTGGAGAATACGTACTTGCATCAACGCTTGAATCAGTAAAGATCCCTAACGACTTAATGGCGATTCTCTATCCTAGAAGTTCAACAAACCGAAAAGGACTCTCGGTAGACTTAACAGGAATTATTGACTCAGGTTATGAAGGACAACTTGTTATCCCTATACGAAATAATACAAGTTCACAAGTAGTGAAACTCTATCCAGGAGAACGATTTTGTCAGATAGTATTTGAACATCTTGATGAAGCCGTTGACGCCGATAAGTCGCGATATCACATGAAAGACATTGTTGAAGGATTCATTATAAACAAGGAAGAGAAAAAGAAACGTGACCAAGAAGAAGTCGAGTATGTATCGAAAGGTAAGATTAAAGAATTAAAAAAAGATAAAAAAATATAAAATGCTAAGTTTTAATGAATATCAAGAACAAGCGCTTTTAACCGACGATTCACGAGACAAAGGCACAGTGTCTGCCCAATTTTTTGCAGTCGCACTAGGACTTATGAGTGAAGCTGGAGAATTCGGCGAAAAACTTAAAAAAATCTATTGGCACAAAGAAGGAGCTTGGGATGAAGAAGACAAAAAACTTCTCGCAAAAGAGCTCGGTGATTGCCTATGGTACATCGCTTCCCTCTCAAACCACCTTGGCATACCAATGGAAGAAATAGCTAAAGGAAATATTGAAAAACTAAAAAGTCGAGTAGAGCGTGGGGTTCACAGAGGTTTTGGTGACGAAAGATAATTTCACTAAGTACAAAATGAAAATAACGATTATAGTACCGGCCTACGACGAAGAACATAGAATTGCACCAACATTGCATGATATTTCTCAGTTTATAATCAAAAACGACATTAATGCAGAAATAATTGTTGTTGATGATGGTTCTACCGATGCAACAGAATTTATCGCAAACGAAACACTGTCAAAACAAAAAGTTCCATATAAAGTTGTGAGACAAACTGAAAACCAGGGAAAAGGTATGGCAATCGCAACTGGAATAAAAAGCTCTACAGGAGATTATATTCTCTTTACTGATGCTGATGGATCAACTCATATCAAGGAATTTGAAAGATTTTATGAGTATATTAATACATCAACATTAATAATAGGCTCCAGACAAAAGGACAAGAAGCTTTTGCTTATAGATCAGGAAAAATCAAGAAAAATTCTTGGTAATTTAACTAACGCATTTCACAAACTTTTTTTTAGATTAGGTGTTGAAGACAGTCAATGTGGATTCAAGCTATTGCCCAAAAGTTTAGCAATTTCGTTCATACGAAAGCCTTTTCCCCATCACTGGGGATTTGATATAGCACTTATTAACTACGCAAATATGTGTGGATTCAATGTTGTAGAAGTTGGTGTACAATGGAAAGATATTCGGGGAAGCAAAGTACGAATGTTTATTGATTCAGTTCAAACTATAAAAGAATTGCTTGTATATAAAATTAAAAATATTTTAGAAAAATAACATGGCACACGTTTTTATTATCGCAGCTCAAACACTTGATGGATTTATTGCAAAAGATAGCAGTCATCCAGCGTTTTGGACGAGCAAAGAAGATAAAGTGAGATTTGTGGAACTAACTAAAAGAGCTGGTGTTTGTATCATGGGCTCAAGTACTTTTAAAACTCTCCCCCGTCCACTTAAGGAGCGTCACAATGTTGTGTATTCACGAAAAGAAAAATTTGAAGGAGAAAACGTTGAGACCACTTCAGAGTCACCGATTGAACTTATTGAAAGACTCGAAAAGCAAGGGTTTAAGGAAATTGCTATCTGCGGAGGATCATCAATCTACTCAATGTTTCTTAAGGCAGGAGTTGTAGATACACTTTACATAACAATCGAACCACTTCTTTTCGGTAAAGGGATGACAGTATTTTCAGATGACATGAACTTGCAACTTGAACTTAAATCTCATGAAAAAACTGAAGGAGGAACTTTGATGTTGGAGTATAAAGTAAGAAATAAAATTATATAAAACTATCAGCTTCTGGGTTTTAGTTTTTAGGGAAATAAAAAAGCGGACAATTAAGCCGCTGCGATTGTTAGTAAGAACGAACCTTGATCTGAGAATAAAGTGTTTGGTTTCCCCCTTGAAAGACCAAACCTCACTTCCAAATAAGGAAACAGCTCAACTCCTAGAAGAGACGCTATGTTAAAAGCTTTTTCGATAACATCGGTTGCCTCTAACACCAGTTTATCTCTTTCGGGCTTTCCCTCAACATCAAGGACTTCAAGTAGCTCCAAAATTTCCTCCGCAAGGTGCAGGGTCAGTTTAGAGAGACTCAGCAAGTTCTTTTGTTTTGGATAAATCCGCCAAACCATCCTCTGGAAATCTTGAATGGACATTTTATCTGCCCAATCGGGTTTACATTCCAAAATAAAGCGTGAAGGAGGTTTTTGAGCCAGTGTGTGGCAGATACAGGAAGGCTCTCTACAATATCCGCACTCATTAGGAAAATGACGGGCGATTTCAGTCTCAATATCAAATGCAAATGCATTGGCGATATTGAGAACAGCCGCTACCACATCTGTCAAAAGTGCAAACAGTACTCCATCTTCGGAAAATTCTCCGGCAGGAATTCTTCCTCTTGCATCCAGCTTCTTTCTTCTTGGAATTCGAATGGCCTTAATAGTTGTTCCTAACCCGTAAAGGCTGTGGCGAATTAGCCTTGGATCTAAGCACAAATTTTTTTTATGTGCTCTTTGACACTGTAAAAGAGTTTTCATATTTTCTACCTTTGAGATTATAGGAATATCGGCGAAAGTCAATCTTTTAGTACGGCGGAGAAACCTTGCCGAAAAAATGTAACGAAATTTCGCAAACCTTAGGTGAACAAAAAATCACCTTGCTCTCAAGAGCAAGGTGATTTTATGTGAATACGAGCCTTACTTTACTTCGACCCCCATACTTCGACAAGTTCCTTCGATAATCTTCATTGCAGATTCAATACTATTAGCATTAAGATCTACCATTTTCTTTTCTGCAATTTCTTTAATTTGAGCTTTTGTAATAGTTCCTGCTTTCTTTTTTAGATTTTCGCCAGATCCTTTTTCAATTTTCATACTCTTTAGAATGAGTCGTGAAGCTGGAGGAGTCTTAAGTACAAAATCGTAACTTCGGTCTTCGTAGACAGAGATGAT
>CAYLOB010000010.1:6256-14485 GCA_964385205.1 uncultured Candidatus Saccharibacteria bacterium
GCTTTTCCTGCTGGAATAACTAATTTTAATTTTTTTGTAACTTTTTTTGCCATATTTCTTAAATTAATCAAATAATCTAATTCCCCGAGAAGCCGCTTTCGCGCAGAGAACTAATATATACCTCAAATCCGTCTTACTTGCAAAAAGTCTAATTCAACTGGAGTTTCTCGTCCAAACATTGAAACCAGAACTTTAACTTTCCCTCTCTCTCGGTCAACTTCAGAAACCTTACCTTCCAAATCCTTAAATGGTCCATCGACAATAATGACAGCCTCTTCAATATCAAGATCAATGTTGTGCTTAGGTGTATCATTGTCCATTCTTTTAAATAGATCATCAACTTCTTTTTTCATAAGAGGAACAGGATACACCCCAGAACCTACGAATCCTGTAACTCTTGGAGTATTTCGAACAACATACCAAGAATCATCAGTTACTATCATATCTACAAGGACGTATCCTGGATATATTTTTTCCTCTTCTTCAGTTCGTTTGTTTCCTTTTACTTTAATCTTCTTTTCTGTTGGCACTATTACATTGAAAATCCTGTCCTCCATTCCGAGCGATTCGATTCTTTGCTTTAAATTTTTTGCAACAGCATTCTCATAACCAGCATAAGTATGTATTGCAAACCAATTTCGATCTCCTTCAACTTGTTTTGACATAAAATTTGGGTATTAAAAATTAAGAATTTTTTGAACTCCTGTTTTGAATAAGAAATCAAAGAAACCTAAAAAAACCGCTACTCCCAAGGAAAAAACGATAACTAAAACAGTATATAGCATACCCTGCCTTCTTGTTGGAAAACTTACATGACTCATTTCTGTTTTTACTTCTTTTAGATATTCTTTTGGGTTCATTTTTGTTTAATTAGCCTTTTATACTAAAAAACCCCATAAATCCGGGGTTCTTTAATAATACCCTTTTTTAGGATGTATTGTCAATAGAAGCAATTTAACAGCCAACATTGCACACCACAGTTCCTTGCCCAAAATAATCAACACAAGGGTCGCTCGAAACACTTCTACTTTGCCCACAAAAACTAAACGGAAATTGACTTGTTACTATATTATAGAATTCATAAGAAGCATCACTACATGTACTTGAGCAATCGTAATAACCCATCACGGTATTCCATACACAAGAAGGAGAAGACAGTATATAACCAGTCATTGAAGACACTTCGAACGTACCTTGTCCATATGAAGGATAGTAGCATTGGTAAGCAGATGATCCGCCCCCAGATGGAACATATGGATAATTAGGATATGTGGTAAAGTCTATCCCATAAGATATCCAGTTAAAATTAGCAGGGATCGTTTGAGCATCAAGAGTGTCCCCTAACGGATCGTACCACTCATTGTCTGGGGTGGCGAAAAATAATGTCGTATTAACTGGATCACAAACAGTACCAGCACTCCCACAAGAAAGATACATATAACCTTGATCTAACCCGTTTTGATTGTTAAATGGAACAAGCGTACTAGCAAACTGAGGACCATTTTCAAGAGTAAATGTATCCGCAATAGCTTTACCCCTTAAAGCACAGTCTGTGCTTCCTACACAGTACAGTTGTTTTACTCCAGGCTCAGGATTAGGATATCCACCATTTGATGCCTCATAGACACTTAGAGCGGTTTTTATAGAACCAGTTTCAGATTTTACCTTAGCTGTTTGGGCTTTATTTTTAGAACTCTTTGTTACCGCCACACCAACACTTGAAAGTATGGATACAATAGAAATAACAACCAGTAATTCAATTATTGTAAATCCTTTTTTCTTAAGTAGATTGCTCATTTCGAGCTTAGATTAATTTAATCTATTTTAAAGCTGATAGTAACATTTGAAGTAATAGTATTTTGTCCTTTTGGAAGATCAGGAATCGGGGCACTCAAACTATCTGCAGACATAGATGCCTTTTCCATCATTCCAAAGACTGGTTGATATCCTCCGCTATTTTCAGAAAATGAAACTATTTCGTCAAGATCAACTTTTAGATCCTTCGCGAGTCTTTTAGCTTTAGTTTTTGCATCCTCAATGGCCATAGTTCGTGCTTCAAGCTTTAGTTCTTCATCATTGTCGATTGTGTAACTTACGGAAGACAAGTTTGTAATTCCTTGTTCTCCAAGTCCTACAGTAATAGCACCGGCATCATCAGCTTTTCTAACCTTTACAGTGATAAAGTAACTAGCCTCATATCCTATAACTGTAGGTGTCGAAGGGGGGCACGAATATGCAGTACAAGGTCTATTTGAATAATCGTATTTTGTATTTATATTTGGAACAGAAACAATGTCCTTATCTTCAACCCCTTTACTTCGAAGAAACTTAACAACTGCGTTGTTTTTTTCTGTTGCCTTCTTTTGAGCTTCTGGAACATTTTTACCTTCTTCTGTTATAGAAAAGTTAAAGGTCGCAATGTCGGGCACAGCAAACAATTCACCTTTACCACTTACAGTAATAGTATTTAGATTTGCTGGGTTTCCTCGATACACTTTAAACTCGTTTAGAGCGCTTCCAAGAAGGAACAATGCAAGAAAAAATAATACAACAATTACTCCTCTTTTCACAACGTCGCTTTGGACAATAGGGTTATTTTCCATAGATATATAGTAATTAAATCTGCTAAATACCGAGTTCAATCGGTACCTTACATTATACCTTATTTAGCCCCTTCAACTAAATTTTGAAAAATTGAGGCAACTGTCATGGGACCCACACCACCCGGAACTGGAGAAATTGCTTTTACTATTTTGGAAACTTCATCAAACTTAACATCGCCAACAAGTTTCCTCTTCCCGCCTATTTCTTCAATAGTCTTTGGACCTTTGAGTGTGTTTGTTCCTACATCTACAATAATCTGACCAGAACTTACAAAATCTTTTGTAATTAAATTAGCTTTTCCAACAGCAACTACCACAATGTCATGTTCTTTACAGAGCGCTTTGAGATTTTTTGTTTTACTGTGAGCAATAGTGACAGTCGCATTTCGTTTAAGCAAAAGCATGGCAACCGGCTTACCAACAAGAAGTGAGCGTCCAACAACAAGCGCTCTTTTTCCTTCAAGTGTAATTTTGTAAAAATCCAAAAGAGATAATACTCCTTTCGCAGTTGCAGGAAGTAAACCTTTTGGAACATCTTTGGGATCGTTTCCTCCAAACGCTGACTCATATAGAAGTCCAGAATTTTTTGATGTGAGACCGTCTACATCCTTCACAGGATCTATAGCTTCAATTACTTTAAATCGACTAATATGTGCTGGCATCGGCATTTGAACAATAATCCCTTGTATATCGTCTCGTTTGTTTAACTCACTTACGAGTTCAATAACATCTTTTTCTTTTACTTTTTCATTCAATTCAAAATGATGAACCTTTACCCCAATGTCTGCACCGAAGGATTTTTTACGAGCAATATAAGCACTTGATTCTGCAACTTGGCCAATCTGAACAATCGCAAGCGAGGGCTTTACCTTCATTTTTGTAACTTTATTTTTAAGTTCAAATTTAATTGTTTCTGAAACCTTTTTTCCGTCTAATATTTTCATAGCGATACTCTATCACAATAAATGGAATATAAAAAAGCGAGAAGTAGTATTCTAATTCTCGCTTATATTTGGTGAACTTATTTCATTTGAGTGCCTCCACAAACTTTGTAGCTAAATCGAGCTGCGACACATCTCCATTTGCCTTAAGTTCTGCAAATACCTTCATCAAATCAACTGTATTCATCTGCGAAATCTCAGTTAGTCTAATTTGAACCAATTTTACAATGACAGGCACAGCAGGATTAAGAGTTACCATTTCCGCATTCAACATAGGCTCAAAGGAACAGATCCTATGAACAATCGGTCCAAGCATCTGTGTGATGATTGAACCCGCGATATTCACAGCGGGGTCAAAAATAACGAACTCAGCAAGCAGTATTGCTATCACACGTGTAAGTCCTTGAACCTTCGCCATTGTCTCATCATGATTCTCTGGACTTAAAGTAACGACCTGTGCCTGGTTGTGCGATCCTTGCTTCAAGAATTCATTAACCCAAGCACTCCAACCCTTCTGTATCCGTAACCGACATACAACAAGGTTAATACCTAACATTGTAGGATTGCGAGTATGTTCCAATCTGCCCATTTTATGAATAAGCAAAACAGAAAATGAAGTGGCGTTCACAATCTTGGCGAACCCACTCATAAGGCCGCATGTTGATACCACTAGAGAATCTTCTTTGGTAAACAACATTAGTTGCTCCGAAACATTTGAAATCTGATCTAACGGCACCGCAACGATAATAAGATCAGCCACTTTAATTGCCGATTCGTTAGTAGACGCTTCACTTGAAATGATTATTTCGCACCTCTGCTGTCTTTCAAACCATAGCCGCCAAAAGTTTCCTTCGGAGCCATTGCCTAAAATAGCTACTTTGATATGAGTTTGGAATGTTTTCATAAGTAATGAACTGTAAGTTTAAAGAACAAAAATCCCGGACACTTGCACACGCAAGGCCGGGTTTTGAAACTCGAGTAATTTTTATTATAAAAATCCAATACCAAAATCCAGCCTCGTTAGATCTGAGATTTTGTAGTAGTTATTTATTTTTAAATTTTGTTTGATCATTTCTAAGGAAACCTAATTATCTTAGATTTCCTATAAAAAGCTGGAATGAATTCCAGCAGGTTAAACCAAGGTAGCAATGACGCCTTCTCTACCATTAAGGCAACTTAACGCTCTTTGCACGTCTTTCTCATCACTGAACGCAATGAGCATAGTTTGTTCATGTGCCACATACACTTTTTCTTCCCAAACACTGAAGCCTCCAAAAAGGAAGACAATGAGATCCCTGAAATGCCACACTTTATCAATGATACGGCTATTCCAATTAAGAAAGAACTTGGTCAGATTGATTTTAATGATCATTATTTGGTTTGGTTGGAGTTAAAAAACAAACCCGCTTCCTCTTACGAGGCCGGGTTTTGAGGTTTATATTTCTATCAACACCAAAATCTAGCTTCGTAAGAAGTTTGATAATAGTAATAATATGAATTTAATTTTTTATTTTTCATTTCTGAAGAAAATCCAATAACTTAGATTTTCTTTAAAAATGATCGCGCACTGTCTGAAAACAGACGCGATCGACTGTGTGAATCAACCGGGACCAAACCGGCTTGGGGCCAGACCCTTATCATTTCGGACGGGGATCTTTTCAGCAGGTTGCTCTTCTTGATTCTCACTATTTTCATCTCCTTCCTTGGAATCAAGTTCGCGGGGAGTTTGGATTCTGATGCCTCCGAAATTTGAGGCGTCAGGACCGAGTCTACGGGGTATGAATGGGGTCAACGGGGTCATCGTTAAGGTTTGGTGATGATTCAATGTGCATCCTACTTCTTGAAAAACCGTTCGGCTTCCCTTTCGGACTGGTGGACTCTGCTGTCAAAGCTCACCATCCCAAAAGCGAATATATAAACAAAAACCGGCTCGCCGTGAGGCGAGCCGGTTGTGTTTAAGTTTAGTTTAAATCTTATTTACACAAAAAGCGCGCCTCTGGCTTATACCAGAAATAAAATCCATAAAAGTTTGCGCTGTTTGTATTTACTATTTTCATAGTTAATGAATATGTTATCAAATCACCAAATTTTGTCAAAGGAAATTTAATTTTGAATTTGATACAATAGCTTGTATGAATATGGAAAAAATTGAAGGGTACGAAAGACAAGAATCTAAAGATTCGTCATTTGATCGGTGGAAAATTTACACTCTTCTTTCCTATTTATCATTATCAAGTACTTCTTGCAAACCAAAACCCGAAGAATCTAGACATGAAGAGAGAGTGTCTACTCAAAAAATTGAAGCTAAGAATGCTTCAATGGCTCTTTATGACAATTTCCAAAGGAAATACCGCTCAGGTGAGTTAAATAGACCTTCAGTTGATTCGATAGATTTTTTTTCTCCCTCAGAGTTTAAGAGAGTAGTTTTTTATATTAGAACACATCATTTACCCTTTCTTTCAGATGAACAATTTAATGGTGAGCCTAAAGAAAAACACGTTACGTATCTTGAAAAATGTAGAAAATGCGGAGAAGAGGTGGGAGATATCCTGGATATGCTTCATGGTCAGTTCGATGTTGATACTATCCACTTAGAGGGCGTGACCGAACAGAACCATACGGATTTCTCAAGAAATTGGAAAGATGACACCTCAGCCAATGAAACAGTTGCACGACTTGCAGGTAAATGGATTGACGAGGAATATAATACAGGATTTAAAATACCCCCAGATCTTTTAAAGACGTATAGGTTTGCAACACCCGATGGAGTTGCCACCTCAAAGTCGTGGGCAAAAATATTACCAGGTGAACAAGAACCAGAAAATATAGCTCTTATGGATGCAACAGCCAAAAGAGTAAACGAAGCTTTCTCACAAAATCAAAAACCCGATCCAGCAGATATGCGACTAATCTTTGAATCTAGAGAAGATGGAGCTTTAAAAACTATAAAAGACAATGCAGCAGTTACTATCTTCGGTGGCGCCCATTATTTTACTGACAATGTAGACTCGCATAACAGAAATAATCCTGAGGATCGTATAGCTTTGGTTACAATTACACCTCAAACTTTGAAAGAAGAAGGTTACCAAATAATCTCCGATGAAAAATAGGTTTTAAAAAAGCGAGCAATTTAATTGCTCGCTTACATACAGACCTTAAAACAATGCATACTCCTTATGATTAGCTGAGGGATTTTGATCTATCTCCCTCCAATCACAAACTGTGTGTCCAACACGAACCCGTTTAACTTTGTGACGGACACTTGGTGTTACCTGTTTCCAACCAGTACGACCTTCCCCATCACCTGATTCAAACTCATGTTCTTCATGACCAGATTTTGTTTTATAAACCGTACCTATTGTGCCACGACCATTTGATTTAATAGGACTATTCATTGGTATGTTTAGTTTCAAGTTTGCGCAATGTACAAATTTTTATTTCTGCTTACACAACAAAAATAAAAACGAGTCCAACTAGGACTCGTTTTTATTTTCTTCTTTTAGTGAATCGAAAAATGCAAAGACGAGCCTTAGTTGGACTCGTCGTGAGGAACTTCGTTTACAGCCGTTTCAACAGCGGCAACTTTGTCCGTTCGCATCATCTCCATCTTCATTCGCTTACTGATTTCCTTAGCAGCTTTTCGTCTTACGTAGTAAAGTTTTGCTCGGCGAACTTTTGCTCGCTTAGTTACTTCAACTTTGTCGATAAGTGGTGAATAAAGTGGGAAAATTTTCTCAACTCCGTAACCACCTGAAACTCGGCGCACTGTAAAAGTACCACCAGACTCAGTTCCATGCTTTCGCCCAAGTACCATACCTTCAAACATTTGAAGTCGTGTCTTACCTTTTTCTTGAATTTTTTGATATACCTTGATAGTATCTCCAGCTCTAATATCCCAAGCTTTTCGCTCTTCAATATTTACTGGTGATGTTTTTTCAGTCAATTTTGTCATAATGGGGTCTACTTTATCACAAGCCTTCTACTTTGGCAAATCAAAAGAAATTTCAGCAGCAGCCTTCTTAAAATCATCCGAAAATGGTACCTCAAAGGTTTTTTCTTTACCACTTTGGTCTTTAAAAATGAGACGTTTTGCATGCAGAGCAAGACGTGTAAAACCAAGAGCAGTTTTCTTTGCTGGTGCATACAACCTGTCACAAACAATAGGATGTCCTATTGATTTTAGATGCACTCTAATTTGATGTGTCCTCCCTGTCATCGGCCAAACTTCGAGCAACGAAAAACCAGACTGAGACGCAAGTACTTTGTATTTAGTGATAGCCTCCCTCATTTCACCTCTCGCATTTTTTCCTGTATCCCATTTTCTGACACTACTCACACTTCTACCTATAGGAATATCAATAATTCCACGAGCATCCCGTGGTGTTCCATAGACAAAAGCAAAATATGTTTTATTTATTTTTCTTTCTTTAAATGAGGTTTTAAAGAAATCAAAAGATTCAGGCGTCTTAGCAACAAGTAAAATACCAGATGTTTCCTTATCTATTCGATGAACAATTCCAGGTCGGAGTATTTCTTCCCCATTCTCCATTTCCATAGGTTCACCTACATGTTCTATATCTGGGTATTTCTCAAGTATCCAGTCAGAGAGTGTCTGCTCATCTGTTTTTCCATCACCATGCACTGAAATACCAGCAGGCTTATCTAAAACCATGAAATCTTCGCTC
>CAYLOB010000011.1:0-14062 GCA_964385205.1 uncultured Candidatus Saccharibacteria bacterium
AACTAGAACCACTTGATGTGTAACTTGGAGAGTATGAAGAACCAGATGAAGTGTAACTTGGTAGGTATGACGAGCCACCAGATGTGTATGTTGGAACATAACTAGAACCACTTGATGTGTAACTTGGAGAGTATGAAGAACCAGATGAAGTGTACGAAGGAACGTAGCTTGACCCACTTGAAGTATAAGAAGGAGTATATGAACTACCAGAAGAGGTATAAGAAGGAGTATATGAAGATCCACTAGATGTGTACCCAGGAACATAACTAGAACCACTTGATGTATAAGATGGGGTATAAACCGCAAAAGTAGACAGTGGCGAAAGAACCATAGAACCCAACATAAATGTCGCTATAATCCCCTTGAAAATATTAAGTTTTTTGGCTGTCATTAAATTCATATATTTTTTTTATTTACTTTACTATTATACACTATTGGCTAGAAAAGTCAATACCTATATTTACAAGCTTAAACATTCGTTTTGTTATTAAAAAAGGCAGGTTTTTACCTGCCGGAAGCGACTTTTTGTGTTCGGAGCCTGAGGACCACTTTCCCCTTTGACCAAACCGGGTAAAACCGGTCGGCTAGGATTGAGTCCCAGAGAGTCATGCCGGTTTCCCGGACAATCATGTTCCAGGACAAGACTTTGGGGTCTTTGATCGACTCGGGTTCGATCCACCTGAGGCAGATTTCTCCGCCGTCACGGTAGGCTTCTGATTGACCACTTCGAACGGTATCCCAGAGGGTAACCTTACTCCCGTCCATTATCCTTTCCCACGGAATTGGGTCCCCTTCATGAAGTGGGGTGGTGTTGGGTGTCCACAAAGCCCCTGGGGGCTTCGAGCTAACACAAGATGACAGGAGCGCGACAAAAGTCACCGCAATAAAAAGAAAAGAGCATTTCATAGATTTTTCAAATTACATTGTTTTTAGAAAATGTCAACAATAATCAACAATGACTTTTCTGTTATACTTATTTAACAATGATTTATTTCGACGAAGAAAAAGAAAAAAAGCAGACGGCAAGTCTTCACCAAACTGAGGAAGAAGAACTTGCTCAAATTCTTGCTGGTAAATATGGTATTAACTACGTTGACCTTACAGGTGTTTCTATAAACAGTGATGCACTACGACTTATTCCAGAAGCAGAGGCACGAGCAGGTTTATGTGCTGGATTTAAAATAGTTGGAAAAAAACTATCTATCGCAGTTCTCTCACCTACTAAAAGTGAGACAGAAAAAATTATTTCTGAACTTAAAGAAAAAGACTATGAGATAGTTTTATTTATGGCCAGCAAGCAAAGTTTGGAGAAAGCGTGGGAAAGATACAAAGATCTTTCTTTTGCAACCGAAACTAAGGCGGGAACTTTGGATATTTCAAACGAACAAATAGAAGAAATGCTTTCTAAAGTTCGAACAATCACCGATATAACAAAGTCAATTAGCGAAACAGCGGATGACCAACGAGTTTATAGAACTTCAAAAATACTAAGTATTATTGTTGCAGGAGCAATTTCAACAAAAGCATCTGACATACATTTAGAGCCAGAGGAAGAATTTGCAAGACTTCGTTTTCGACTAGACGGTGTGTTAGTAAATGTTATTTCCTTTGATCTTGAAACATATAAACCTCTTCTTTCTCGAATCAAGCTTCTTTCAAACCTTAAATTAAATATAAAGGAAAATGCACAAGACGGAAGATTTAGTGTAAAAATTTATAATAACGATATAGAAATTCGAACATCACTTCTCCCCGGGGCATACGGTGAGTCCATAGTTTTACGTCTTCTCAATCCTGAATCTATCTCTGTGTCACTTGATAGTTTGGGTATTCCAGAAAAGCTTATGAAACTTTTCGAACATGAAATTGCAAAACCAAACGGAATGATTCTCACAACAGGACCTACAGGAAGTGGTAAAACAACTACCCTTTACGCTTTTCTTAAAAAAGTTCATACACCAGAAATCAAGATAATAACGATCGAAGACCCGATCGAGTATCACCTTCCTGGAATTGTTCAAACTCAAGTTGAGGTAGAAAAGGGTTATACATTTGCATCAGGACTACGATCGACACTTAGACAAGACCCCGATGTAATCATGGTGGGAGAAATTCGAGATGCAGAAACAGCCGAGATCGCTATCCAAGCAGCGCTTACTGGTCACTTAGTATTCTCTACACTCCACACAAATGATGCGGCAGGGTCATTCCCTAGACTTATGGACCTTGGTATCAACCCAAAACTTATTCCTTCGGCTGTAAACTTAGCAATTGCTCAACGACTAATTAGAAGAGTTTGTCCAAACTGTTCAAAAAGAATCCCTATTCCAGAAAACAAAAAACATCTCATAGAAATAATAGTAGAAAATATAAAGAAAAAAGGTGAACCTGTACTTCAAACATCTGAAATATTTACTGCGGTTGGTTGTACTGAATGTAACATGACTGGTTATAAAAGTAGAGTTGGAATTTATGAAGCAATTCTTATTGACCAAGCAGTACAAAGTGCCATTGAGAATGGTGCCGGAGATAAAGAAATAATGCAAGCTGCATCAAGTCAAAATATTTTAACTCTTCAAGAGGACGGTATTCAAAAAATACTTGGTGGAGTTTCAACACTCGATGAACTCGAACGTGTAGTTGATCTATCACTTGCCTTACCTGAGGAAGAACAACATAAAATTTAATCCGCACACTAATATCGTTATCGTGTTTTTGTTGCTAAGCAGAGTGTATATAACGATCTGGAATCTCATTTAAAATCTGCGTGCTGCAAATTACATTAGTAAAAACACCGCAACAATAACAGACTTAGTGTGCGGATAAACTATGAATCAAAAAAGTGCGCTCCGGAAGATGCGCACTTTTTTCTTGTTGTTATAATAAGTTAGTGAGGTTCAAGAATATGAATCTCCAAGCAATACTTTTAATATCCACCAAAAGTAAGACGTAAATCTAAGGATAACTCCAGAAATGCAACAAGGCATACCAAAATGTCCTCCAATACTACACCAAAAGATACTTGCGTATCCCATCGCTTAGAGATTTATATTCTCGAGTAATGGTTTCCCACTCGATTTCTACATAAAAAAAATAAATTCCGATCTCTATTGTCGGTTTATTTATGAAGACTATTGTTAAACGAACGTACAAGAATACTAGCATACTCTTATTTTAATGTCAAGTGCCCTTCTCGGGCACTTTTTTCTATCATGTTATAATACATTTGTAATTATGGATTCAAAAAACGTAACAAAGAAAAATGGAGAAGAGCGGGTTTTTGACCAAGCGTTGAGACCTAGTGTTTGGGATGAATATATTGGACAAGAAATAATAAAAAAAAACTTAAATGTTCTACTTAAAGCCGCAAAACAAAGAGAACATGTTCCTGAACATATTTTATTTTATGGCCCACCGGGGTTAGGTAAAACAACCCTCGCCCATCTTATTGCCAAAGAAACAGGTTCTTCAATAAAAATAACTTCTGGACCTGCTATAGAAAAAGTAGGTGATCTTGCTTCAATACTTACAAACCTTTCTTCTGGTGATATTTTATTTATTGATGAAATACACAGATTAAACAAAACAATTGAAGAAATTTTGTACCCCGCACTCGAATCTGGTGTTTTAGATATCATAATTGGAAAAGGACCTAGTGCCAGAACAGTTCAACTAGATTTACCAGGTTTTACACTTATCGCTGCAACAACTAGAATCGCAATGATCTCTTCCCCACTTCGCTCAAGATTTTCTGGAGGAATTTACAAACTTGAATTTTATACAACCGATGAAATAGGAAAAATAATTGATAGGTCTGCAAAAATTTTAGGAACAGAAATAGAACCTTTAGCAATTGAAATGATTGCTAAGCGAAGCAGAATGACTCCAAGAACAGCAAATTATTTATTAAAAAGATGTCGAGATTTTGCTCAAGTTGGCGAGACATCAATAAATAAAAAGACGGTTGAAGAAGCTTTAACCCTTCTTGGTGTTGATGAGATAGGTCTTATTGAATCAGATAGAAAATTATTAGATACTATTATAAATAAGTTTAATGGTGGGCCAGTGGGACTTAACACTCTTGCAGCATCTCTATCTGAGGAGGAAGCGACAATTGAAGAATTTCATGAACCATACCTACTTCAGTTAGGTTTCATCGAACGAACCCCAAGGGGACGTATTGCAACAGAAAAAGCATATAAACATTTAGTTATTGATTATCCGATTGATAAACAAAACAAATTATTGTAATTTATATAACACATTATGTCAGGACACAGTAAATGGGCACAAATAAAACGACAGAAGGCTGCGACAGACTCCAAAAAGAGTAAGATGTTTTCAAAACACGCCAGGTTTATCGCAGTTGAATCTAAAAAGTCAGGTGGAACAATGACAGCTTCACTTCAAGCCTCCATAGAAAATGCTAAAAAGGAAAATGTTCCAAAAGATGTTATCGAAAGAGCAATAAAAAAAGGAACTGAGACCGGTGGAGACGCTATGGAATCTATTACTTATGAATGTTATGGGCCTGGTGGAAGTGCAATTATTATTGAATCACTGACCTCAAACAGGAACAAAGCTGCTCAAGAAATAAAACACATCCTTTCTAAAAACGGTTTCTCTTTAGCAAATCCTGGGAGTGCATCTTGGGCATTTACTAAAAATATAAACGAGTGGACAGCCAACATCACAGTTCCCCTTGAAGATAGTGATCTAGAAATTTTAGAAAAACTTGTTGACGAACTTGAGGAAAACGAGGAAGTTCAAGATGTATTCACTAACGTTGAATAGTAAATTATGATAATAATCTCAATTGACCCAGGATATGAGAGGCTTGGGATTGCTGTAATAGAAAAGGAAGACCGACAAAAAGAATCCTTACTCTACTCTGAATGCTTTCAGACATCTAAAGATTTGGATCATTACGATCGCCTCGTGCTTATTGGAAATAAAGTGAGAGAAATAATAACAAAGTATAAACCGACCTTTTTGGCTATCGAAAAATTATTTCTTAGCACCAACCACAAGACCGCCATGTTTGTCTCAGAAGCCTGTGGGGTTATTTTATATGAATCTAGGTTACAGGGTCTTTTGGTTGAATCCTTCTCCCCTCCACAGATAAAACTTGCAGTTTGTGGCAACGGAAAAGCTGATAAAAAATCAATCATGAAAATGATACCCCTCTTAATATCTTTACATACCAACATAAAATACGACGATGAGTACGATGCTATTGCAGTTGGGTTAACTTTTTTTGCCCACAAAAGATATCCCCAAAAAATGATAGTTGCATAAATTTTAATATTTTGTATAAATATGATACTCAAATCGCTTTGGGTAATTATTATAAAAAAATTCCTTCTGGAATTGTTAATGAAAAGTAAAAATGGACGAAGATAAAGATCCTTTTTTGGCAGATGATGATGCGGATAAAGATCCCATCGAAGAAGATGTAGCAGACCTTGGCGATGATGCTGATGACGCTATGTGGGATGATATTGAAGAATAAATCCAAAAAAAAGCTTCTGACTAAATAATCGGAAGCTTTTTTTGTTTTAGTGTATAATTTAACAATATGAAAAAACATAGTTTTTACTTAAAATTCTACAAAAAATTAAAGTCTCTTTTGTCAGGAAAAAAGAGTGAATTATTTAAACATATCCTGCTGATTTGTCTTTCAATCGGACTTCTTATTGTGGGGTCAGGGTTGCTTTGGTTTACTACCCTCAAAATACCCGATCTTTCCTCTTTTGATGAAAGAATTCTAGGTCAATCAACAAAAATATATGATAAGACTGGCCAAGTTCTTCTTTATTATTTTGGACTTTATGTCAGAAGAACTATTTTTTCTTTTGAGGAATTTTCTGACTATGCTAAAAAAGCGACCATAGCTATAGAGGACGCACAATTTTATAGCCATTCCGGCATCAGACCAACCTCTATTATAAGAGCCACAATTGCAAACTTCACAACTGGCGAATACAGCCAGGGTGGGTCAACAATCACTCAACAAGTTGTAAAGAACTCATTACTTACTAAGGAAAAAACAATATCAAGAAAGATAAAGGAAATTTTTCTTGCAATAAAGTTAGAAAAAATTCTAACTAAAGATGAAATTCTTCATCTTTATTTAAATGAGTCTCCTTACGGTGGAACTATATATGGTATTGAGGAGGCTTCACTTGTGTTTTTTGGTAAAAAATCTAAGGAACTAAGTTTGGCTGAAGCTGCATACCTAGCTGCACTTCCGCAAGCACCTTCTTATTTTTCTCCTTTTGGAAAACATAGAGACGAACTTGATACAAGAAAAGATTTAGTACTTCTTAAAATGTTGGAAAATAAGCTCATTTCCTCAGATGAGTATGAAAAAACTAAAAAAATTAAAGTGGAATTTAAGAGTGGGTCAGATGGTGGAGTTAAATCACCCCACTTTGCAATGTACATAAGACAGCAGCTTGAAGAAGAGTACGGTGATAGAGTGGTTTTAGAGGGAGGGTTGAAAGTTACAACTTCGCTGGATTACGAACTCCAAAAAACAGCTGAAAATATTGTTAAAAAATTTGCTCTTGAGAATGAAAAAAAATTTAAAGCTAAAAATGCTTCACTTGTTGCAATAGATTCAAAAACTGGACAAATATTGGTCATGGTGGGGTCTCGTGATTACTTTGATAAAAATATTGAGGGCAATTACAATATTGCCACAGCAAAAAGACAACCAGGGTCATCATTTAAACCTTTTATATATGTTAAAGCTTTTGAAAAGGGTTACAGGCCAGAAACTGTATTATTTGACCTCAAAACTCAATTTTCAACCAACTGTAGACCAACTGATTTAAACAATGAAAAAGAGGGGTGTTACTCTCCAGAAAACTATGATAACCAGTTTAGAGGACCAATGACTCTTCGAAACGCTCTTGCACAATCCATTAATGTACCAGCGGTTAAATTGTTCTATTTAGTTGGAATGAATGATATTCTAACTCTAACCAAAAAACTTGGTATCACAACTCTTACAGACCCTTCTAGGTACGGATTATCTTTAGTGCTTGGAGGTGGTGAAGTAACTCTTCTTGATATGGTTTCTGCCTATAGTGTATTTTCGAATAACGGTGAAAAACATAAACTTTCTGGAATATTAAAAATAGAAGATAAAAAAGGAAATGTTGTATATGAATGGAAAGATGAAACTGAAACTGTTTTAGACAAGCAATCAACTCTTCTTTTAACAAGTATACTTACTGATAACAATGCTCGTATTCCTGCATATGGACCATCATCAAGTCTTTATTTTAAAGATAGAGATATTGCAGCAAAAACAGGAACCACTAATGATTACAGAGATACATGGATACTTGGCTATACACCACAAGTAGCTGTTGGCGCTTGGGCTGGAAATAACGATAATACACCGATTGATAAAAAAGTTGCAGGACTTGTGGTTGCTCCTATGTGGAGAGCTTTTATGGATGAGCTCCTTAAAACTCTCCCTGACGAAAAATTTGAAAAGCCAGCTGAGGAAGATTTATCAAAGCTTCCACCAGTAATTAGAGGTATATGGAAAGGTAATGTTGTTGGAAAAGATGAAAACGGAAACGACATTATTGAAAGCAATCCTCAGACAATTCTTTATTCAATTAACAAAGATAATCCACTTGGAGGGGCACCAAGAAACCCTAGAAACGACCCTCAACTTGAATATTGGGATTATCCTATAAAATTATGGGCTGAGTCTGGTGGATTAAGTAAGGTGGGTTCAGTTGGAGTATCTGTACCCACAATAAAATTTAAACCTGTAGATTTTATGTCCCCTACACCGAGACAGCGTTTTTCAAAATCAGGATTAATTAACATAATAATCCAAATAAACACCGAAGAAAAAATAAGTAAGGTAGATTATTTTATAAATGGATTATTTATAAAAAGTACTGAAAATCAACCTTTCAACATGAACTTAAATTTAAAAGACGTAACTAGTTTAAATACTGGTGAAAACACCCTTAAAGCAATAATTACAAATAGTGAAGGTAAGCAAAATGAAGGTGTAGTTAATTTTATTACATATTAGCTACTTAATATCATTAATATTAATTCTCAAATTAGATTTAATCTGATTTATAATAGCTTCTTTATTTAAATAAATAATACTCCTTATAGTAGGATTTGTTTTTCTTAGGACTATAACATCTCTTTTATAATCAATATCGATATCCAAATCTGAGTGACCTAAAAATAATTTAATTTGTTCTATTAATTTTAATCTATCCTCTTTCGGGTTTTTTATTTTTTTAAACTTTTCTAAAAAATTTTTTAAATGGTCCATACTAACGATTCATAGGCATTACAAGATATGTGAATGATGAATGTGCTGATTCGGTCATAATAACCGGTTTTGTATTAGAAATTAGCTTCATAACTATACTATCTGTTTTTATGTGAGCAATGAAATCAACAAGATATTTATGATTAAATGTAATCATGATTGATTCACCTGTTCCTGTAGCTTTAATGTTTTGAGAAGCTTCTCCTTGCACCCCACCCTTCGTTTTAAGAGTTATTTTTTTATCTTCTGGTGAAACCATACACACAACCTGTTGAAACTTGTCTACAAACCCTCCTGTAAGCTTTAAAGCCTTCAAAAAATCATCTTTAATGAATACCATCTCAGTCACAAACTCTTTAGGTATTATTTGTTTATAATCTGGAAAATTACCGTCCACAAGCCTTGATGATATATACCCACCTTCAAAAGTAAAAGAAATTTGGTTTCTATTCGCCACTATTTCAACATCATCATTTACCACTTCAAGAACTTTAGCAATTTCCAGAGCATTTTTAAATGGTATAAGAATCGGATCTGATATATTTTTCTTACTCATTTTCAACTTCTTTTCTGCCAATCTAAATGAATCTGTTGCAACAAAAACAATCTCCTCGTTGTTTGGATAAACATAAATACTTGATAACTCCGGTTTTATAGAGGACATAGAGGCACTATAAGAAACAGAATTAACACCCTCAACAAAAACTTTAGAAGGAATAAGTAGAGATGAACCATCATCAACTTTAGGTATAATAGGAAAATCCTCTGAGGACTCAACAGTGACCGAAGCGCTACTTTCAGAAGCCTCAATACGTAAAACGTTTGATTCTAACTCCAACATAACATTTTTACCAGATACGTTTGAAAGGAAAGATTTTAAAGATTGAGGAGAGACTGCAACAACCCAAGACTCATCGAAAGTTTTAATAGATGTAAAAAACTCAATTCCAACATCAAGATTAGTTGCTTTAACTGTAAGTGTGTTTTTTTCAACCGTAAGGAGAATTGAAGATAGTATAGGCAGAGTTAAATGTTTACTTGAAAATCTCTCTGCAACGACCACCATTTCAAGAAATTTGTCTTTTGATATTTCGATTTTCATATAATATTTTTTTATTAAGTAATACTCAGTGGATAAGTGGATAAGTTTTTAAAACGTTTACTTATAAGGATTATTTCTTTGTTTATTTTAAAAACACCTGTTGATTTTTAAATTTATTTATTTTTTTAAAAAAGATTTTAACACCTTATTCATAACTTATCCTTCAGATATCCACAGCTTTATCACAACATTGCTCTAATTTTGTTTAATTCTTGTACTAACTGATTGTCTGTTTTTATATCGTTTTTTATCTTCTCATATGAGTGGATAACTGTTGTATGGTCTCTACCACCCAACTTCTGCCCTATTGATGGAAAAGATATGTTGTAGTCTTCTCGAAGTATGTACATTGCCATTTGTCTTGGTTTTACAACCTCCTTTTTTCTTGATTTGTTGGAAAGATCTGGCTCATCAATATTATAAAAGACAGCAACGGTTTTAATAATGTCTTTTATTGAAAAGTTCTTGGTTGGTTTAGCTGTGTCTTTTAAAAGATGTTTAATGTCCGTTAAATCAAGTTCTCTTCCTTTAAGTTCACTTTGGCAAATGATTGAATTGATAATTCCTTCAAGTTCTCTAATACTACCCTCTAAGGAGCTTGCTATGTAATCAATAACAGAGTCAGATAAGAAAAAATTTTTTTGAGCAAGTTTGTTTCGTATAATCGCTGCCCTTGATTCATAATCAGGTTGTGGAATATCTACTATCATCCCAGCTACGAATCTAGACTTGAGTCTTCCTTCAAGATCTTGAATATAGTTTGGGTGTTGGTCTGAGGAAAACACGATCTGCTTGTTGTTTTCTTGTAGATAATTAAATAAATGGAATAACTCCTCCTGAGTTTTCTCTTTTTTTGCTAAAAATTGGATGTCATCCATTATAAATACATCATATTTCTTATATTTCTCCTTAAAAGTACTTACATTACCCTCTTGTACGGCGTTTATATGATCACTATAAAATCTTTCAGAAGAAAGATAAAAAACCTTTTTATTTGGATTGTTCATTTTACTGTGGTTTCCAATAGCTTGAATAAGGTGGGTCTTCCCTCTTCCTGTATCCCCATAAAAAAATAAAGGGTTATAAAGTCCAGGTTTAGTAATAACAGCTTGAGCCGCTGCGTGTGCTAATTCATTAAATGGCCCAATTACAAATGAGTTAAAAGTATATCTAGGGTTTAAATTATCTTCTTTGTTGATGTATAAATCTGCCAACGGTAGTTCCTCACTCTTTTTTGGGGTATTTTTTTGCTTTTCAAACTCAATTTTAACTTTCGAGTCATCTTTTATGATCAAGTATTCTATACCTCTTACACCTCCGTCACTGTCTCTAAGTGACTTGAGGATTGATTTGTGGTATTTGTTGCTTAGCCAATCTTTAGCAAAAGTGTTAGGAACTCCAATAAAAACAACACCCTCGTCTATTTTGACTATAAAAGTATCTTTAAACCAAGTAGTAAAATTGGCTTTCGAAACACTAAGCTCTATCTCTTTCAGCACTTGATCCCATAATAGTTCTTTGTTTTCCATAAGTTTACTAATTATAATATCTTGTTGGTTTTTATGAACTTGTTCTAAGTTAATAAGTATGTTGATAAGCTGTGAATAAGTGGATAACCTACTAACTATCCCTACCTCTTGAAAAAGCAAAATATTGTGCTACTATTGACTTATGTCAGTAACATATCAACCTAAAAAAAGAAAAAGAGCTAAATCAGTTGGTTTTATGTCTAAAAGTGCACGTACACTTCGAGATAGACGAAGAAAGGGTCGAAAGAATCTTTCTACTGTTTAAAAATTATGAGTGATTTTCTAAGACTTCCAAAAGAAGGAGTAGAAGATGTATTAAAAAGAGGTGGGGTGGTTCACTCCCCTCTTTTTAGCTTAAAATTTTTAAAAAATAGCTCAAAGCAAACTAGATTTTCAGTTGTTGTCTCAAAAAAAATAGATAAAACTGCTGTTGGAAGGAATTTAATAAAAAGAAAGATTCGAGAAATATCTAGAAATATGTTTAAAAATAAGGGTATTTTCTTTGATATGGTTGTGCTTGTTAAGAAAAAACTTACAAAAGAAGATTATTCTAGTGTAATGGATGAAATATGTAGATTTATTGAAAAAACTACATCTTTTGATAATTAACCGTTTAATACTATACTTTAAACATGTCATATATATTCAACACTTTTTTTTACAACCCTATTTACAATGGCCTTGTATATTTAATAGATATTTTACCTAATGGAGACGCTGGGATTGCTGTGGTTTTAATCACTATTGCGGTCAGTCTTATTCTCTTTAGTGTATCGAAAAAGGCAATAAAGACTCAGATCAGAATGAAGGAAATGGAGCCTGAAATGAGAGCTATTAGGGAAAACACTAAAGATAAGCAAGAACAAGCACTTAAAATGATGGTTTTGTATAAAAAATATGAGATGAACCCTTTTTCAATGATTTTTCTCGTTATTTTACAAATCCCAGTGCTCTTTGCTCTTTATTTTGTGTTTTTGAAGGGGGGTCTTCCTGATATCCATCCTGAACTACTTTATTCCTTTGTTTCTGTGCCTGAAACAGTCTCTATGAACATGCTTGGTATACTCGATATTAGCCAAAAAAGCCTTATTTTGGCTATTTTAGCGGGTGTGACTCAATTTATACAAGCTCGTATTGCGACACCTAAAAATCCACCAAAGTCTGATAACCCATCATTTAAAGACGATTTTCAAAGGTCTCTTAATGTTCAAATGAAGTATGTTTTTCCGGTTATTATTGGGTTTATTTCAGCTGGTTTCCCTGCAGCCCTTCCCCTTTACTGGACAACAAGAAATATTTTCATGACAGTTCAAGAAATCTACGTTAAAAGGACTATGAAGAGATAATTGACTTTAGTCATCTATCCCGATAATATAAAATCATGATAGACAGATTAAAGGAAATAACAAAAGAACTTACTTCCCACCTCTCCTCTGACGAGGTACTCATAAATGTTATAAAGGAAGGAGAAAGTTATAAAATCTCTATAGAAACAAAAGACGAGAAGTCTTTTGTTGGAAAAGATAATGAAAGGTTTGTTGCACTCTCTCATCTTTTAAAAAGAATGCTGTCTAAAATTCTTGGTGAGGAAGTTAAAATTTTTATAGATATAAATAATCTAAGGGGTAAAAACGACGAAGCTTTAAAATCAAAAGCTTCTATTCTTGCAGAAAGAGCGCGCGCATTTAAAAAAGATGTTGAACTTGACCCAATGAGTTCATATGAAAGAAGAGTTATACATTCATTTTTAGAAGGAGCTCCTTTTATAAAAACAGAGTCCATTGGAGACGGAGCTACACGTAGGCTTGTAATTAAATACGTAGAACATAAAGAAACTATCTAGTCGTTGTTGCTGTATTTGTTGGTGTGGATGTCGCTATAGGTATAACGGTTTTTACAGGAAGAATGAGTTGGTAACCCCAAAGTGACAAATCGTTTTTGTTTATAAATGTTATATAAGAATCATCGTCTGAAATGTCGAGATTTGTCATATCTATAGTTTCCCCCACTGCTATTTGTGGGGTTAAAATTATATTTGTTTGACCAGTTGTTGTGTTGATTCTCCAAAGACTATCGCTGAATGAAATACTTCCTTGGTACCAATCATCAGGGTACGCTCCGTTTGGTATGTTTCCTGGAACTGCACAATACACTAGATTTGCATCCTTTTTAGACCAGGTACATTTTTCTGGGAGTGTTTTAGCTAGGAATCTAAAGGCGTTATTTCCAGATTGCTTTTTAAGAAGTGAAAGTGAAAGGCTGCCCCCTCCAGAACCTATAAGTAAATCACTGGTAGTGGGTCTTGGTAAAATGGTAACTCCAAAGATTCCACCAACTATTTTAGATATGGATCCAGAATTTACGTTGAGTGAATAAACATAACCCTCAGAGAAACCTGATGGTTTGGTTGTTATTATGACAGTTTGATCATTTTGCCATTCAAGAAGCCAATCTCTAATTGGGGAAGAAAAAATTTGTTTTTTTGATGTTCCGTCGATATTAGACAATATAATTTTACCACCACTGGCACCATCGTATGTTGAATAAACTACCTTATTTTTAGATGGAGAAATCGAAATTTCTTTTATTTCCTCTTCTAGGTAGTTACCGACAGATTCTTTGGTTGTAGCTATTATGTTGCTAGTTGAGCTTGCCGAAGTGGTTGCTGTTTTTATTAATTTATCTTTTATGTTTACAAAATATGTCTTTATTGTTTCATTGTTTTCTGAAAGAAATCGGTCAAGGATTGTTTTTTCTGTTGCAAATTTTGCTTCATACACCTTAGGTATTGTGGTGTTTGAAATTTTCTTTATTTCAATAGAGTCTGGAGCGGTTTCGCTTACGTGGCCTGTTGCACGTTCAACGAACCGAACAAAATGCTTCTTTTCTTTTGTTTTTGGATCTATCTCTGACCATATTTTTGATCCTGATGTTGGTTTAGTGTAAATGTGTCGGAGTCTTGGTATTGTTTCATTACTTAAGTTGTTTGTTGTGGTCGCGTTTTCGTCTGTGTTAGTACCTTCCCCTTCAAACACCATATCAGGATTTGTTGTGGTTTTACCAAATGGGAATAAGTCTCGAATTTTAGTAACAACAGCACTTTCATCT
>CAYLOB010000012.1:0-13484 GCA_964385205.1 uncultured Candidatus Saccharibacteria bacterium
TCATAAAAAAGCTCTGAATCAGGACCGCCTGGCTCATCAGTAGGCATGTTGTCAGGAACTCCAGCTCTACTCCACCAATTTTTCTTTACATCGTAGTAAAATATTCGGCCACCTTGCATACCCACTTTGTAGCCATTTTCTTCAGTACCAATCTCAACTTCTTTTGCATCAATACCAACCGTCGCAAAAAGTCTCTTCCAGATTTGACCTGCTTCTGTATCTTTTGGAATATTGTTCTTGTCATCTCCAATAAAAGTAGACACGAAAAGTTTTGTTGGATCGAGTTTCAGTTCTTTAGTCAGAAATTCAAACATCCACTCTATTTGCTCTTGTTTAAAATAATCTCCTAGTGACCAGTTACCTAACATTTCAAAAAAGGTTGTATGCCGATTGTCTCCAACTTCATCAATATCCACTGTTCGGAATGATTTTTGAGAATCAGTAATTCGGGTTCCTGCGGGATGCTGTTCGCCCAATAGAAACGGTACCATCGGTTGCATGCCCGAGCCCGTAAAAAGCGTTGTAGGGTCGTTTTCTGGCACGAGGCGAGCCGAAGGAATCACAGTGTGCCCTTTTGATTTAAAAAATTCTAGGTATTTTTGTCTTACTTCTGCGGTTGTCATAATAAAAAACAGTATAGCTTAAAAATAGATTTATGAAAATAAAAAGCACCTCAGCTGATATGCTAAGGTGACGAAGTGGTCTTCACAAGTAAAATGAGCGATACTCCGAGCAATGTTAACTGATCAGAGAAAAGACATCTCCACCTTAAAGCATTCCTATGTTCTATTCGAGGCACGAGCAGGGCCTCAAAGGTGTATCTTTCCCATTCACATATGGGTTTATAGAAAAACTGAGGATCAAGCATTGAAATTGCCTGAACTACAAATGCCCACGAATGAACAGGCGGTGAATCACCAATGAAAAAGTGTGCATTTCCAAGACAAATCTCTTTACCTTGAAAATCACATCCTTCCACAATGAATTGAGTTGATTCATCCGCTTCCAAAACAACACACGGATATAGCAGTCCTCTAGTTTTCACCCTGCACTGGACCTTGATTGGAGCTTTTGAATGGGTCCAATTCTCAAATGAATTCTTGAAAATCATAATTAAGGAACGTTTTAATGACTTTATCGACAAACATAATGTTTGTAAAGTTTATTTTACAAACATTAGTTTTGGGTAAGCATTTTCAGTGCTCGTCTACTTTTTTAATTTCACCCCTTCTTTTTTTAAAATTTTAAGTTTACTTTTTCCCCTAAGTCCATTGTATCCTCCTGTCTTTCCATCACTTCGTATAACTCTATGGCATGGTACACTTTTGTCTTGATTTTTGGACATTATATTACCCACAACTCGCACAGCCTTTTCATTTCCTGCTTTTTTAGCAACTTCCTTGTAAGTAAGTATTTGTCCTCTCGGTATTGCTTTTACAATCTCAATAACCTTTTCTTTAAAGGTTTTCATATTATTTTGCCACACCTCCTCCCACACATACATCTCCATCATAAATTACAATCGACTGACCTGATGCTACGAGAACAGGTTCCTTAAATTCTATTTGAGATTCCTCGGTACTTATATTTATTATTCTACAAGAAAGCGGTTCTCCGTGATAACGAATTTGAGCATGATACGTTTTGGTAGTTACTGGAGTAATAATCCAATTAGTGGAAGTAAGAGGTAAAGTGTGTGAGTGTGCGAGTGTGTGAGGAGAAGGATTGGAAGAAACTGTGATAATGTTTTTTTCTATGTCTTTTGCAATAACATACATAGGACTATCGTCAGTTCCCTTTTTTGTGATAGTAAAACCACTTCGCTCTCCAAGAGTAAGAAATGTAACTCCATCATGATATCCAATAACTTCACCGCTCTCGTTTAATACATCACCTCGTTTCGGTTCGATGTAGTGTTTGAGAAAATCTTTGAAATCAAATTTGCCGATGAAGCACACTCCTTGACTATCCTTTTTGCTTGCAGTTAGTAAGCCTGCTTTTTTTGCGATACTTCTAACTTCCTTTTTCTCGAGATGGCCTATCGGAAAAAGAATATGTGAGAGTTGATCCTCTGTTAAGGTCCACAAAAAATATGATTGTTCTTTTGCGCTATCTTTCGCTTTCAATAAATTGAATCTAGAATCTTGAATTTTGAATTTAGATTCCTGATTCTCGATTCTGGATTCTGCGAGTACTCTCGCATAGTGTCCTGTTGCTACAAGATCTGCGCCTTTAGAAAGTGCGTATTTCAAAAACCCGCCAAACTTCACCTCTTTGTTACACATAACATCAGGATTTGGAGTTCGCCCTTCTTTATATTCTCTAATCATATAATCAGCAACTCCTTCTTTATATTCTTTCTCGAGATCAATTGTAATAAATGGAATTTCTAGGTGTGCTGCAACACGCATCGCATCACGCCTCTCATCTTTCCAAGTACATTCTATGAAATCAGGTTGCCATGTCTTTATAAAAACACCAACCACCTTATAACCAGCCTTCTTTAGTAGGTAAGCCGAAACAGACGAATCAACTCCGCCCGATAGACCTACAAAGACTGTTTTTTGGTTAGATCTGCTGTTCATAATTTAGATAATAGAATAAAGCACAGATAAAATCAAAATAAAAAACTTCCTTTAAGGAAGTTGGTGTAGCACAAGTTGAATTTCTGACGTAGGTAAGCCGGTAAGCTCAGAAAGCCATTGGTGCATCCTATCTTCATTTGCATCACTTTTTCCAAGTTTAGTGAAATAGATCGTACCTAAACGACCAGTAACCCCTGGAAAAGAGATGTGGCATGATTCTCTGTAACCTGTTGTTTTGTGATGAGGAGGGAAAGCGACTTCATATAAATCGCCAGTCTCAACATTTCTGAAAACAAGAGTAGCCGGATTTGGCCATGCAAACTGAAACGTGTTCATAACTATCTCGAAGATTAACAAAAAAAGTCCTCTTCAGCAATTCTACTTTAAATACTTAACCTTATTTTGTTTATGTTCTTCAAAAGTCCTCGCGTAGTATACCTTACCTTCTTTATCTGTTAAAAAATAAAAATATTTGTTCGGAGTTGGATTTAAGACAGCTTCAATTGATTCGAGTCCTGGGTTTGAAATAGGTGTAGGAGGAAGTCCCTTGTTTGTATAAGTGTTATAGAGCGATGTAGATTTCAAATCCTCGACAGTAAGTGAAAGCGAGTCTCGCCCGGTAACATAAGCTAAAGTAGAGTCTGCTTGAAGTGGCATATCTATCTTCATTCGTCGCAAGAAAATATCTGCAACCTTTCTTTTATCATCTAAGCTCTGCACTTCCTCTTCAACAATTGAAGCCAAAGTAACTGAATTTTTTATTGCTTCACATACAGATTCACTGCACCCTTGAATCCATTCAAATTTTTCTTCAACCTTCTGCCAAAATGTTTCTGAAAGTCTGTCCACAATAACTTCTGTTGTATCATTTGGAAGAAAAAAATATGTGTCCGGAAATAAGAATCCTTCTCGAGGCTTTGCAAGTTTAATAAAGGTATTTGAATCAAAATTTGGTAACATTTCACTTAAACGTCGTGCCATCTGCATTGAATTAAATCCTTCTGGGAAAGTTATCTTCGTAGCTTTGATATTAGTCTTTCCAGAAATTATTCTCTTAGCAGTAAAGTAGACACCTTCCTTCTTGTCAAAACTATAAAGGCCAGAGACAATATGTGACTCACCCCCAATCAAAATTACTATTGACGAAAGAAGAGAAGATGAACTGATTACTCCGGAATCCTCTAAATGTAGGGAAATTGTTTTAAGAGACTCTCCTTTTTGTATCTCAACATTTACCGGAACATCAAAAGTTACAAAGGAACCGATAAATAAATTAAATAAAAAATAAAAAATAAGGAAGATAAAAAAAACAACCATAACAACACTTCTTTTTTTAAAACTTTTGTTTTTTACCTCAAAACCGCCCTGTTGTTGTGAATACGAATCTTCCATAACTAAATAGGTAAGTTTGCTGGTGGCTCTGCTCTTTTTGCCTCAATACGATTAATCGTAGGTGTTTTAGCCACTTGACCAGGAAAATGAAAAATAGTTGCAAGTCCTTCAGTATTCATAGTAAAGAAATGCCCTTTATCTGGAGCATGAAAAAATGATCTCGCTTGATACGCATGAAGAGTATGTTCTTTCATTTTCTTTAATTTTTTACCTGACCAATCCTGCCATTTATAATCAAAACCTGTTGCATGATCTCCTTTAAAACTATTTAAAAACGGAGAATTATATTGTCTAAACGAACCATTAAGTCCTGCAATATTGATATCATTAAAATTATCGATTGGTGCAAAATAAAATGCTCTAATTCCAACATCAAAGGCAATTTTAGAAATATTTCTTTCTATTGCTTCTATAGTGTCTTTATCCCCTTTAGAAAGAGTTGAGACGTTTGCCACCGCATCATCTTTTCCTTTTGTTTTACTTTTTATTTTTTCTATCTCGGCTTGTGCAGCGTGTGTCCAATCAGCTTTTTCATTCCACTTACCACCCGACTTTGGAAGTTCCTTTTTGTGAGCTCGAAGGATAATTTGAATGCAGGCTATTTCACCTTTCTGTAGTGAACCTAAAAATTCAAGAACAGGGGTAATGGGATCAATCTTTAATTCTTCTTTTGGATCATCGACAATATTGTAATCGACGTATGTTTTAATTGGAAAATGTGAACCCTTTTCTAATTTAAAGTTACAACCCCACAAATCATTATGAGCGGGGTCAAGATGAATCTCTGAGGCATAGTCAGGAACCTCTTTTATTTCAATTTCAGGATACTGAGCATAGAGTTGTGATTCAATAAGTGTTTTCCAAAATTTCCATGTCCAAATATAAAACCGTACTTCTCCCCCAATTGAGACAATTTCTAATGAGAACCATGGACGAACCTTCCCCTCTATATATTTTGCCACCCATGTTCCCTCACCTTTAGTTTGATAAAGTGCAGTCAAAAACAACTCCATTGCAACTGGAGATTTAAATATTTCTTTTGGAATCTTTATTTGAAGAACAAGACTTTCTTGCTTTTGTATAAATGCGTTTCTTTTCCACATTACAAAAGCCTGAAAAAAAATAATCCCAAGAAAAACTGGAGCGATAAAAACAAGGAGTACGTAAACAAAACCCAAAACCTGAGTAAAAAGAGAATTGAATGTTTCTGAAACTAAAGGATCCATGTCAGACATTATACCTTATGCAAAATGTAGTATCCAGTCAAAATATAAACAAAAAATCCGCAATTTGCGGATTTTTTGTTTAATTAAACTAGAGAATATTTTCCTTGTTTATCTTTTTTAAAATGTTTTGCGTTTTGAAGATTTACCATAATTGTATTTCTTTCACATATCTCTCTTAAAGAACCTTGTCTATGATTTCTTCTTTTGTAAGTGCTCCGTGCTTTTCTAATACTTTTGCGATTACGTCTTTTACTACCCCGTTTAGGTAACCCCATTCTGAGAGTGCGTATAGACCTCTTCCTACCAGCACAAATCTTTTATCCTTTATAAGTTCATTATGAGTTGTTGCAACATGAGCTTTCTTTTTAAAAAGTCTTTCAATAGTTTTTGCAACTTCTTTAAAGTGAATTGGTGAGCCATGTCGTCGAATAGTAAGGTACGCATAATCTCTGATTCCTTTAACAGAAACATTTTTTGAATGAGACACTCCCCATTCACCAAGTGGGTTTCGAGAAATTTTCTTTGAAAGAGACAACCATCGTTTTAGAACTTCATCATTTTTATATTCTTCTGCAACATCCTTGAGGTGTTCAAGAAAACTTGAAATAATTTCTGCTTCTGGAAGAAGTTCATTGTCGTCAAGACTTTTAAAAAGTTTTTTTAAAGCTTCCTCTATTTTTCTTGCGTGAGATTCATCAACATGCCATCTATGTTTAAAATCATTATCTTCTCTAAGTTTTCTAAATGGATCTCCGATTACCAGAAGAAAATGAATTTGATTTTGAAGCGCTTTGTCTTTTGTTGTAATGTGATTTAGAAAATCTTCTTCAGCAACAATACCTCCAAGTGCAACAAAAAGAGTTTTCAACTCTTCAAAAACTTTTACTTCTGATTTGAATTCTGAAGATTTTCTAATATTTGCAATCGAAGCATTTTCAATCTGTCGAACCCTCTCTCGAGTAATACCGTATTTATCACCAATAGATTCCAAAGTCATCTTTGAAAGATCCTTACCTAATCCATAACGAGAAATAAGAACTTGGCGTCCTCTTTCTGGGAGGACGTCAACGAGTTTTTTAACAACAATCTTTGGTTTAAATGCTAAATTTATCATAATTTTTATATTTTTTTTGAATTTTACCTTATATTTTTATCATTCTTATTGATTAAAGTCAATCCCCATGACAAAATTAATCATTAAATAACAAAATTAACCAATTTATCCTTGATATATATAGCTTTTTTAATTTGAGCACCCAAAAGAAACTCCTTCACTTTTTGATCAGATTTTGCCAAAGACACGACAAACTCTTCTTCTGAGCCCTTTTCAACCACAAACTGCCCCCTCAATTTTCCATTAACCTGCACCACTATTGTTACCTCAGAATCAACTATAAGCTTAGGGTCAAATTGTGGCCATTTTTGGCTAAAAATCGAGGTATTTTTCTTTGAATTCTTCCACATTTCTTCGGCAACATGAGGGATAAATGGAGACAATATAATCAAAAGTTTGTCTAAACTCTGCTTTGTAAGTCCACCTTTTTCAATCACTTTGTTTACAAAAATCATAAGTGCAGAAACAGCGGTGTTGAATGAAAAAGTCTCAATGTCTTCTTCAACTTTTTTTATTGTTTTATGAAGAAGTTTTGTTACTTCCATATCTTCTTTTGAAATAATCATTTCTGAAAGATTGAATACTTTTTCAATAAATCTTCTCGCTCCAACTATTCCCTTATCGTTCCAAGCAACTTGTGCTCCATGAGGACCCAGAAACATCATGTACAAACGAACTGTATCAGCACCATAGAGTTTTACAATTTCGTCTGGATTAACGACGTTACCTCGACTCTTACTCATCTTTTCTCCATCTGGACCTAAAATAATTCCATGCGGAACTCGTTTTTTGTATGGTTCAGAAACCGCAACCAGACCCCTGTCTTTAAAAACAAGATTCCAAAAACGAGAATAAAGGAGGTGAAGCGTTGTATGTTCCATACCACCAAAATACAAGTCAACTGGACTCCAGTACTTTTGAAAATTGATGCTTGAAAATTGAGACTTATTGTGTGGATCCATATATCGGAGCCAATACCAACTACTTCCCGCCCATTGAGGCATTGTATTAGTTTCTCGTCTTCCTATTTTTGGTTTGAAAATATCATGAATATCTTTTGGTTTCTTTAGAATCTGATCTTCAGGAAGCGCTTTCTTTAGTTCATCATAGCCGATATAGCCCCATGAACAGCCTATGATTTTTTTAGACCCAAGCATATTCTCAAGTTCATACACATCTGAGTTTGAATCAGTAAAATAATACATTTCATTAACAGGAACTTTCCAAAACTTCGAGAGTTTCTCGAACTTTTCTTCTTTTGAAAATGAGTCTTCAAGAGTAAGTTTTTTTTCTACTTTGAGCTTTGATTTTTTAATTCCTTGGTTCGCATAAATAACTGATCCAGAAGAAATAATTGCAATCCGAGTATTTTTAATCTTTTTGATTTCTGAAATAAAAGCATCAAAAAGCTTGTATCCTTCTTTGTCTAAAACCTTTGCATACACAATACTCTGATCAAACAGTTTCTTTAATTCTTCCTTTGAATAATTGTGTCCTCTCGCATAATCAGGCTTACGAGTAAAATGCTCAAAACACTTTTGTTTTGCATCCTCTGTATCACTGGCCCAACCGCAAGCCATACGAGCCTTAAGACCTGGTTTATATGTATCTCCCAATACTCCATCAAAATCAAATACGAGATACTTTGTTTTCTTTTGATCTTCAACACATTTAGGACATGGGGTTTTTACCCATGATTCAATAGCAGCTAAAGGGCTTTCTCCAGTTCCTGTTGGTTCGTAGTTTTTTACATTTGGCAATTTTACTGGCAAGTCCTTCTCAGGTACAGGAACGATTCCACATTTAGAACAATGCACAAGCGGGATTGGCTCCCCCCAATATCGCTGACGAGAAAAAACCCAATCACGGAGTTTGTAATTAACTTTTCGATCTGCCCATTTGTTTTCTACTAAGTAATCAATAACATCTTGTCGCACTTCATACCATTTTCTACCTTTAAATTTTTCTGGTGCTTCAAGAACACCGTCGGGTTCACGGTAAAAAACTTCCAGATTTTTTATTTTTTCTTTTAGTTCGTTATTATTTTCTGGATACAGAACTGTTTTAAGAGGAATATTAAATTTTTTAGCAAAAGCAAAATCTCTTTCGTCGTGTGCAGAACAACTTACAATTCCCGTTCCGTAATCTGAAACTGCGTATGACGCCACCCAAAGAGGAATATCTCTATCTCCCGCAGGATAATGTACATATCTTCCAGTAAAGATTCCTTCCATACTGTTTAAATGATCAAAACCACCTGCACTTTTCTTTGCTTTTATACTTTCAGAAAAATCCAAAATTTCTTTTTCATTTGAAACTCCTTTAATTATTTGTTTTAAAAGTGGATGATCTGGCGCAATAACAGCAAATGTTTGTGCATAAAATGTTTGAGGAATTGAGTCATACATTTCTATAGATATATCAATATCCTTAATTTTACATTTAAGGTTAACTCCTTCACTTCTTCCAATCCAGTTTTCTTGCTGAAGTTTTACAGATTCAGGCCATTCAGGTAGTTCTTTTAGTCCTTCAAGAAGTTTTTCTGCATAATCAGTGATTTTTAGATACCACTGTCGAAGGTTCTTCTTTTCAACTTCTGTCCCACAACGTTCGCATTTACCGTCAACAACCTCTTCATTTGCAAGTCCTGTCTTATCTTTCGGACACCAATTTATCTCTCCAAACTTTTCGTATGCAAGACCAGCTTTAAAAAACTCCAAAAACAATTTTTGTGTCCATTTATAATAATCTGGATCGGTTGTATTTATTTCACGAGACCAGTCAAATCCAGTTCCCCATGAAAGTAGTTGTTTTTTTGCGTTAGCAACATTTTGTTTTGTTGAAACAGATGGATGAACTTTATTTTTAATAGCGTAATTTTCTGCAGGTAGCCCAAATGCGTCCCAACCCATAGGATACATAGTATTAAATCCCTTGAGGCGCCAGTACTTAGAAGTCGTATCTCCCGCAATAAATGGTCGCATATGACCCATATGAAGCCCTGCTCCTGACGGGTAAGGAAACTCAACGAGGACAAACTTTTTCTTACCTTTACTCTTTTGGTCAGCAAAAAAAGTTTTTTTATCTAACCAAAACTTTTGCCATTTCGCTTCAATCTTCTTTGGATCATATTTCATATTCAGACTAGTATAGCGTATTTAAGTTTTAGATTAAAGGGAAAATAGTTTTCTCAAAAAAGCCATTTTACATAACTTTTTTACACCTTCGCTCACAAAAATACTGGTAAAATTGATCTAATATACTATAGGAACTGGTTTCATAATCGGAAATCTATCTTTATCGATAGTTCTTTCAAAACATTTCTCTCCGACACCATGCTCAAAATGTTCCATTCCTGCAATCATTGGAAAGTCTACCATCGAATCAGTTTGTTTTGTTTCTTTTGAATCTGTTTTAAATGTCGCACAAATTTTGAAACTTAGAGGCCCTGTAACTTCATATTCATAAGCCTCATTTGTCTCTGGGTCGGTAAAAACAACTCCGCCAACAAGTGGATCTACCATTTCTTCTAGAGTTTTTGGTAAACGACCCTTAGCTTGATAAAAATTAACAATTTCTGATTGTGTACTTTCAAGATTCATTACTCTTTGTCGATCATTGGCAAAATCCCGTTGCTTACTTGGAGAACCGATAAGTACGATCCCTAGAACAACTGATCCCAAGATTACAATTTCTGTAATAAGTGCAATAAGTTTTGCTTTTTTTGGATTCTCCTCCCACTCACCCTTAATATCTTTAAGATAAAAATAAAATACCTCAACTGTAATAAGTAAGACAACAAATATTTTTAATAAAAACGACATAACCAAATCTTGTCCACCTAGGAAAGCATTAATTAAAACTATGACGTCAATTGCTATAGTCAGTCCTGACAAAAATAAAGTAAGATAAAGTAGCCATTTCCTCAAGCTAGATTCTTTGAGTTCTTGATTATTTGCAACTGCTTTGCGATAGATTCTTGAAAACCAAAGAAACAATGGGAACATAACAATTAAAACTGAAATTGAATACCTTATTCCTGAATTTGTAAAATCATAATAAGCTCCTGCCCTAGGTAGTAAAAAATCAATTATTCCAAACGCAAAAGTCAAAAAACTTATAACCGAAGAATAAAGAGTGACGATGATTCCGAACTGCAGAAAGAAATTTTTTGGATGATTCATATTAATGAGGGTTTAAGTGAATAAGGGTTCAAGCTAAATAATTTTTTCAAAATTATCGCCCGATCAAATTTTTAATAAAATTTGATTTAGAGGGTTAAGTTTATAATGACCAATTATATAACAGATACTTAATTAAAAATAGCGGGCAAATGAAATGCTCGCTTTTGAACAAAGAACTAATCCTCAGAACCAAGTACACATCGACCTCTGCCATGTGCCCCTGGAGTAGAATGACCGCCTTCAAACTCGGCCTCAGGTTCTGTTCCAAAGTCGGCCAATACATCTCCCACCAATTGGTTTCGAAGTTGATCGACAGCACCTGGATGCTCAAGCTCTTTAATCCGACTTGGATCTGCCCTTAAACCAGTAACACTAAGAATCATTTTTTTATTCCTCCTATCAAATTATACCCTAAAATGCCGTACAAATATTTTTTGAATAAAATTATACACTTAATTAAAATTAGGTTTTATTCCCCACCATCCCTCTTGTCTTTAACCCAAAATACCATTCCGCCGAAGCGGTTTAGCTTACAGGATTTAGTTAATGAAAATAGACCGGAAGGAGCTAAATTAAAAACAAAGATATGCTTATAGTGGTTTTTGTTTACACTTGTCCAAAGGATTCTCTCCTTACAGGAGCAGTACATCTTTTGGTGATTTTATTTCGTTAAACTCATAAAATCAGCTCAAAAGATTTTCGAATCATTCAAACCAAAACGTGTGGTCACGAATCACTAAGTAAAATTCTTCTTTACGCCCGGTAAATTAAATTTTACTAAGTGTTCGCGACCCCGCCTCGCGGTCGCAAAGCGACATCGCTCCGGCTCGCACACAGAGCAAAAAACTCCCGCAGGGGAGTTTTTTGCTCTGTGTGCGCAGGGAAGGATTCGAACCTTCGTAGCCCGAAGGCGAGAGATTTACAGTCTCCTGCGATTGACCACTCCGCCACCTGCGCATTTGTGGACATAATACTCTATTACTTAAATAATTTCAATTAAAGCCGTCACTTTACGTGACGGCTTTAAAAATACAATTTACTTACTTAAAATTTTTGAGGGAATGAGTGATTCTCCAACAAGACTTCCCTTTTTACCTTTTTTTACATCGAAGGTAAGTTCATCATTTTTAAGCCCAATTGTAACAATCCCCCCTTTCACAATTCCCTTTGTAATAATAAGATGTGCAACAGGGTTTAGAATCTTTGTTTGAATAAGACGCTTTAGAGGTCTTGCTCCGTATTGTGGGTTAAATCCTTCTTTTGCTAAGTAATCAAGCGCATCACCAGAAAGCTCTAAAGAAATTTCTTTTCCTTTTAATCTCTCTCTAACTAAGTCAATTTGGATATCTACAATTTTTCGCACATTTTCTTTTGAAAGAATATCGAAAAGCACAATGTCATCAAGACGATTTAAAAACTCTGGTCTAAAATAATCTTTAAGCGCATCCATAACTTTTTTCTTTGCATCATTATAATTAGTCTCTTCAGTTTGACCCATAGCAAAACCAATTTTTTCCATTCGATCAATATATTGAGCTCCAATATTTGAAGTCAAAATAATAACAGTATTTTTGAAGTTTACTTTTCTACCTTTTGCGTCAGTCAAATGACCATTGTCCAAAACTTGAAGCAAGATGTTAAATACTTCCGGATGAGCTTTTTCAATTTCATCAAAAAGTACAACTGAGTATGGTCTATGGCGAACAATTTCAGTTATATTTCCACCTTCCTCATAACCAACATATCCTGGAGGAGCACCAATTATTTTTGAAACGGCATGCTTTTCCATATATTCACTCATGTCCACTCGAACAAGTGCCTTTTCATCATCAAAAAGAAATTCAGCAAGAGCTTTAGTTAGCTCTGTTTTACCAACTCCTGTAGGACCAAGAAAAAGAAAAGAGCCGATTGGTCTATTTGGATCTGCTATTCCCGCTCGACTTCTTTTGATAGTATCTGAAATCTTTTTAACAGCTTCTTCTTGACCAACAACGCGTGACCGTAAGACTTCTTCCATTCGAGATAATTTTTCTGCTTCAGCTTCAAGCATTCGAGACACAGGAACTCCAGTCCATTTTGAAACAATGTCTGCGATATCACCCTCAACAATCTCCTCCTTAAGGATTCTTCTAAAACTCTGAAGTTTTTTAAGTCTTTTAGATTTTATTTCTAATTCCTTTTCAAGAGATGGGATTCTTCCATACCGAATTTCAGCCGCTTTTGATAGATCAGCTCTTGCTTCAGCCTGTTCTGCTTCAATACGTAGATGCTCTAATTCTTTTTTATTTTTTTTGATTCCTGTAATTATCTCTTTCTCATTTTTCCACTTCAGTTCAAGCTCTTCAGTACCTTCCTTTAAGTCACTAATTTCTTTTTCGATATCTTTAGTTCTCTGTCTTGCATCTTTACTTGTTTCAGAATCTTTCTTAAGAGCCTCCTTTTCAATTTCAAGACGCATTATTTTTCGATGAGCTTCCTCAAGTGCTGGTGGTTTATTTTCAAGTGAAATTTTTAAATGAGATGCAGCTTCATCGATAAGGTCAACAGCCTTATCAGGTAAAAATCTGTCAGTTATATACCGACTAGATAGGTTTACAGCAGCAATAATTGCATCGTCAGTAATATGTACACCGTGGTATAACTCATATTTATCCTTAAGCCCTCGCAAAATAGCAACAGCATCTTCTACAGAGGGTTCAGAAACAAACACAGGTTGGAAGCGCCTCGTAAGAGCAGGGTCTTTTTCTATATGTTTTTGATATTCACGAAGCGTTGTCGCACCTATCGCTCGAAGCTCTCCTCGTGCAAGAGCAGGTTTTAACATATTTGAAGCATCGAGTGATCCTTCGGCAGCTCCTGCTCCTACAATTGTGTGGATTTCATCAATAAATAAAATTACCTTGCCGTCTGAACGTTCAATATCTTTTATAATATTTTTAAGTCTTTCTTCGAATTCTCCTCGATATTTTGTTCCTGCAACAAG
>CAYLOB010000013.1:0-10849 GCA_964385205.1 uncultured Candidatus Saccharibacteria bacterium
GTGAGAATGGTTCATCGCAAGCAAAGACTCGATCCATATCAGCCCCCATCGCCCTAAGCCGGGGTTTTAGTACGGCGGAAAGCGAATCTTCAGCAGAGAAGAATAGAACGTTTGCAGCCGGAAGGTGTTGATCAATCGAGACGAATGGCAAGCCGTGGCCCTTGGAGATTGCCGTCGCAAGAGCGCATAAAATAAACGTCTTCCCAATTCCTTCTTGGCCCTCAATTATGCTGAAGGTTCCTCTTGCCAAATAAGGACGCCAAAGCCAATCGACGGACGTTTCTACGATTTCGGCCATTGAGCGAACCAGCAGAGGCTTTGGCCCCCGCGGCATCTCTTGCCTTGAAAATCGTGGAATATCGTCGTCGGCAATTGCGATCTCTAACGCGGGATTATGCACTTAGAGGCACCTCCCCGCTTCTGGTTCGAAGCGTAAACGGCCGGCGGTCTTCGGGATACCTGAAGACCGTGAGGGATCCAATAAGCCCATTCTCATATTTCGGAATTAAAAAACCTCGTCGTGACATCCAATGCTCTAAATCCAGTCGGATCGATTCGCAATAACCCTCTTCATCCTCAAAGCTTTTGAGAAAGAATCCAGGGATTCTAAGCAAAAGCTCCCGTGGAAATAGCGTTAAAAGGTGACCGCATGCGACCGCATTTAGCAGACGCCCGGGGATTGCGACTATTCGCCTTTCGAATATCTTTTCTTCCCGCCCGTCTTTCCTGAATTGTGCAGCTAACGCTTTCGGGGCCGCCCGCTGTATCAGGTATTTCCCGGTCATTTGTTCCGCTCGATCCAGTAGAACCGACTCTTCAAGCTCGATCTCCAAGGGCGTTATGCCTTCAGCCCGCATCGCTAAGGCCGTCCTGGCCGGTAATGCCGGAATAACTTGTTGCGTCAGCGGGTCGAGGATCTGACGATCCTCCAGAGCCGATAGCAACCGGTCGTAAACTAAGTGTCTTTCGGAAGGTGTGCTATACTGATTTTGCCCTCTAGAAAATGGCGACTTATTAATGATGCGGTTCCGTGAAGTGCCACCTTCACTGGGCCGCTTTATTATTTCCGGCCCGCGTATGTTAGTTTGCATAGTTTGTTACTCCATTTTTTTCTGACTGAGTGATAAGCGATCGAAGCCCGTCCGATCGATAAAAGATCCGCCCGCCTACTTTGCTATATGAAAGGTTTCCCCGATTTCGGATTTGAATCAGGGTCACCCGTGACATTGGTATGCCGAGATTTGCGAGATATTCTAAAGCCTTTTTCTCTGATAAGTATTCGGTCGTTTTGGTCTGTGCCATTTTTTTCTGCTCCTTTTTGATAAGCTTTTACAATTTTAGATAGTTATTTTGGGAGTTATCTTTGAGTTGTATTTTCAACAACTTAGCCATTTCTGCGAGATATGCATATGGACGAAAGGCGAACAATGGAAAAGCCCTCACGCGGTGTGAAGGCTCTCGATGCAGTGCTGGTCTTGTTTCACAGATGATGCACCCGGATCTGTTAAATTGTCAGCAATAGCTGAGCGAATAGATCGGCTTCTACCTCCTTTATTTCTTGAGCGTTAACTTCGTGCCGGCCGTATTTCTCGACACGTTCCGAGAACTTGAGATGTACGCGGTCAATGGCAAATTGAGAGCCCGGGCTCTTTTGGTGTAGGAAATGATGCCCGAGTTCATGGCAAGCAGTTGCCATGTCATCGGCATTGTCCAGGGATGGCTCGAAGAATGATCGAAGATAGATCGCCTTGACGTCATCCTTCATGGTCATATACGCGCCGTGAATCTGATCGAATGGAACCATGAAACGAAAGGCTTCATCGTTGGCAAGGTTTATCTTTTCGGCGGCGCAGATCCTGAAGAAATCCCGCTTCGAAAACTTCCGGCCGTGCAGCTTGTACTTCGTCTTTACACCATCGACAACCGGCCCGACTTTTGGCGTCAATAAGGCGATAACTTCAGTCTTTTGCTGGTCATTAAAATCGTTCAACATGCTATAATTCATTTGCTTCTCCTTTATGTTTTTTTGAGGTTTGAAGTAACAAAAACGCCAGCCCTATCTCGGTCCATATAACTGAAAGCCTGGCGTTTTTGCTTGCCTGAAATTAGGCGGCTTCGGCCCATTGGCGGGCCTCTCGCAGTGCTTGATTCTTTTCGAAGTCCAAACGTACTACCAGCCAATCTAACGAGCGTGTAAGCTTGATAAACGCATCGACGGGCGTAGCTCCGTTGTATCGGTGAACATGACCGGCGGCCTTCGTCGTAGCGACAAAACCCTCCGTTGGGTGACGGAAAACCGAAACGCGAAAGCGGTATTCCCGGCGAACTGCATAGAGATCGTTATCGAAGTCCTTAGTCCGCTCGATCGCCAATTCACGCTGCAATCTTTGAAGCCTTTCCGGTAGTTCCGAGAGAGCCTTTTCATTCGCCTTCGTGAGTGTTTTCATTGTCTTTGTCATATCGTTTTGTATCTCCAAAATCGTTCTTCAATTACTAACCTAGAGATAGTATAAGTCCAGAGATATACTATGTCAAGTGAAATAGTACTCAAGATATAATACCTTGACATATCTTTTTTTGGATACTATACTTGGGGTATGATTTCAGACGTGATAAAAGTAAAACTTGAAGAGGTTCTGAAGGATCGGAATAAGTCTCTGTACGCTCTCGCGAAGGAGACCGGCATCGCGTACAACGCTCTAGCCAATATCAAGAAAGGTACCGTTCGCAGCATCAGCTTCGACGTGCTGGAAAAGCTTTGCGTAAACCTGAAATGTACGCCAAACGATCTGCTGGCCGTGGAAGAATAAAAAAGCCCCGCGAAATGCCAGGGCTTCAAAGTCGATCTGTATAATGCGGGGCCGGTTATGGCAAAGCGTCTAATTTCGCTTTTGCGGATTCGAACAAGGCCACCACTTCCGGCAATTTCGACACATCCAGGAATACCGATTTCGAACCAATCGAGCCTACACGTAGGCTAACACTCAGCTTGTTTTCGCGAGTGCTGAATACCGTAACGCTGAAATCGTCCTTGGTCTTGTATTGAGCCTCGAACTGATCTAACGAGGTTACCGCTTTATCGATCTTCGAGATGTACTCGATCCCTTTAAGTAGGCTGTCGATCTCAGCATATTCCACAAATGAGCGGGCCGTGCTGCTGTAGCGTTCGCCATCGTCAATTTCAACGACTAGCCCTTTGGTTTTAAGGTTCGATGCCGGGCTTCGAAACTCTTTGACCAGCACGGAAAACGAGCCGGTCATGCCGCTCCGAATAGAGGGAAGGCGGGTGTATCCCTGGATAACGACGGTTCCGTATTTCTCCTGGAACGTCTCAAGGTCTGTTTTGTTTTTATCCGTGGCCGTGGCCGCGGCCGGCGGCTTTGCTTGGCCGTAAATACCGAAGGTGAAAGAAAGCGCGATCGCTAGGATCGACGCAACGTGTAGAGATTTTATTTTCATGTTTGGGATTCTCCTTTAGAGGGGTGTAGGATACCTCAAAACGTAAAAATTTCGATGCCCACTGAAGCCAATAAAAGCACCGTTACATTGATACCCCGCCGCGAAGCTCTCAAGATATTGACCTGGGTTAACGGCTCCAGCCTCTATGCCGGGGCATACGGAACCGACAAGCTTACACGCTATCCGGCTGGCAAAGTATGCGTTTATTCCCGCGAAGAGTGCGAAGCATTGCGAGATGAGGTTATGGCGAATGGCATCCCGCCGAAACGTGTTGCACAACCTCGGTCAAAACCGAAGCCACAGATCACCGAATTGACCTAAACAAAACGGCCCATGAAATTGATAAAGTTCTATCTCAACGGACGTCATGACACGCTGCCTTTTGATCGCCAAAAGCGGAAGCATTTCACCTGGGGTTTTGACATTCAGGCCGGCGGCAAGCGATACCAGGAACGCGGCTATTTAACGAAAGCCGCTGCTGAAGAGGTTGTCGCGAAGATCAAAGCGGACGCTAAGAATGAGCGGCACAATATCCGAAGAGCCGAGCCCGTTCCGTTCCTGATAGAGCTGTTTCAGGCCAAGCTTAATACAATGCCAACCGGCCCGGAACGTGCGCGGGCGAAGAGAGTTTTCAGTCAATTCATAGCGTTAGCACCAAATGGCATCAAGGTTACAGATCTCCGTTCCCGTGATTTCGAGGTTTACATACAGGCCCGGAAGGATGCGGACGTATCGGCAGCAACGATCCGGCGGGAGCTTGTGCCAGTGATCGCTACACTCAATCAGGCCCGTAAGTTTTCGACCGCCTTGGAGTCCTACCGCCCGCCCGTGGTTGACCGTCCCCAGGTATCCAAGGAACGCCGAAACAAGGTCATTAGGCCGAACGAGTTCAACGTAATAATGCAGCATCTTTGCCAGCCTAGACAGCTTGGAGAGACGGCGGCTTTCGCAGAGATCCGGTTAATGACGGCGGACCAGCTACAATTCCAGCTTCTAACCGCATCGCGGCCCGGGGAAGTGGCGCGGCTTACGCGGGGTGACGTTGATCTATTCGGAAATACGGTAAGGATCCGGCACACCAAAACGGATAAGGCCGCTGATACAACCTCACATCTACCGATAACGCCGACAATGGCGAAGATCCTGCAGCGTCGATTTGCGAAAGCTGAAGGCGATTATCTCTTTACGCCTCATGGTCAGATAACGCCCGCGATGCGTCGAGCCCTGAAGGAAGCTTGCGAAGCGAATAATATCAAGTATGGCCGTTCAGAATACGACGGCGTGATCTTCCACACAGCCCGCCACACAGCGACAACAGACCTCGAGCAAGGCGGAGTAAGCCTCAAAACGATCGGAGCGTACACGGGCCACAGTGACGAAACTATGACGATGTACTACGCACATCCTGAGCAGTCAAGCCTTGATAAAGCAGGGGCAATTTTAGAGGAAAAACGCGGTGGAGATTTCATCGAAAATGAGGGGTTTTCCGACGCTGAATGTGAAAAAGTCCCTAGCATTTTGAATTAAAACTGCTAAGCCCTTTGTTTGCAATGGCCTATTTTGCCTACCGGGGGCACCACAATAGCATCTTCAACCCCTAGTAAACACGGCGTTATCGAGTTAAAACGGGCGTTTTCCGAGTCTGAAACTCCCTGAAAAAACCCTTAAAAGCTCCATTTTAAACATTCTGCGCTGTGAAAAATCCCTAGCCCGTTAGATCGCTGCTGAATCTTCTGGAATCGGCCAGTTGCCTGGAACGTGAAACGGCGTTGTGTCGAGCTCGACATTCTGGATTCTTTGGGATTTGTACATGTACTGAGGCCGGCTGCTGCCAACGACTAAACGCTTGACCTTGTAGATCCGTCCGCGAGCTTCCAGCCGATTGAGCGACTCGACAATAATACGCCGGTCAAGGCCCAGCTCTTCGGATATGTCAGTCGCGAAGTTAAGCCCGTCCTCGATCATATCGAGCATGATGCTATCAAGTTCGGCGTCGGTGTACTTCGACCAGTGAACAATCTCGAATATGGCGCGATCGAACATCCTGAGAACTTCAGCGGCGGCTCCGCCTTCGGCGATCTCAGAGCGAATGGCCCCAAGCTTTTGAGCAAGACTCCGGCCCGCTTCTCTTCGCAAGCCCTGGTCTTGATACTTTGGATTTGGCAGATCTTCGACGGTGATCATTTTGATAGTGTTCAACTCTGGAAAAAAAATCGGACGGGCTATAACAAGTGAACTGTTGGGATTCGTCCGCTAGTCGTTCGTGGTTGTGCCGCCATTCGTTCTTTGTAAGTTCCTACCTGACTGGCAGCGGTATCGACCTTTTTGGTGTCGGTCTGAATAGACGGATACTGCTGCAGCAAGTCATTCGTCACTTCCTGACCGCCGCGAATAAGCAGAAAGGCTGCTCTTTCCAAGTCGGTTGTTACGGTCTTGCCGTCTTCCTCAAGCCAATAGTCTTTGCGGGCAACGGTTACGCTCTGAGTTGTTTGATCGCTCATTATCGGTATCTCCTTCGGGAACGGGAAAGCAACGCCTCGGCATTCATTTTGGCTTCAGCAAATCCCAGCAATGCGATCCGGGAATTGATCTTATCCATCTCCGTTGGCCCCATGTCGGCAACGTACCGCTTCAGATTGTTAAGGCGTCGGCGAATGTTTAGGGGGGGAAGGCTGGCACCATTCGACGGCTTGCGAAAGCCTTTAGCACCAGCCGCAACCGTGGCGTGATTCATTCCAAAATTTACATCACTGCAATCGAAAAGCTCCAGCTCTTCCAGCACCTTAACTTGCTTACCGTTCCGCTCTTCATTGCGGGATTTCACCGTATTATAGGCGAAGCTCATTTCCGCGATAACGCCGGATTTGATGCCCTGATAGATACGCTCCGAGAACGGATCGGTCAGGTATTGACGCTTAACCACAAGCCCGCCTTGGGCCGTTGGATCCTTAGCAAGGACAGCCGCGGGAAGTTCCGCCCGTGAGACTTCCTTGAGGTCCAAGATCTTCGCAATTGGCGGCTCCATGTTATTGTGATTCCACAGAAACCGGGCTCGGGATCGGCCAGCCTTGAAAGCCACGATCGCATTCTTAAACGCCCCAGGAGCGACAACATCGCCGCGGCGGTCCACGTTGCCAAACACTGCTGCAACGCCTGTTACAACCCGATCGCCATTGGTCGATTTGATGTTAAAGACGGGTACTGAAAAACTCTTGTGATTCATAATTACAATTCTCCTGGAAGCATATATTCACGGTGCGGGGTTTTTGCTCTTGGCGGCTTTGGCAGCGAGATAAGGTCTTGCCATTCGCGCCGCTGTATTTGAGCATTAAGCATTTCGTCCGCCTGTAGAGCTGCATTCTCAAACGACAGACACTTGGCAAGCTCCTGTGTGTAATCATCTACCCTTCGAGCCCAAAACGTTTTACGGCTTTCAGCGTCTTCGAGGCAAAATGTCGGAGCCTTTTCGAATACGCTTCTTGCAATCATTCCGCAATTCGTCCAAAAAGCTTGCCGCATCTTCGCCCCTTCCGTCCTATTGACAACCGCCTGAGCCCTCTGGTGTTCGCTGATCTCATCCATTGCCGCCGCAACGTCATCGAGCCGCCGCAATTTAGCGTTAAGATCGGCGATCTGTTCCGCCCCGTGCATGAGTTTTGCTCTGTCGGTTTCGGTCAAGAGCGACGAAAGGATAAGCCCTTTGGTTCGCTCGAGCGTTTCGCGGCTTAGGCTGCTGGACTCCTTCGGCTGTTCGACGCCTTTGTTTTGGAATATGTCTTTTAGCATAGTGTTTACGCGGTGACCACCCCGCCTCCATAGATCAATTCAACGCGGGCAATAAATGACTGATTCCGCTCTGACTGCATGTCTTGTTCATCGCGGGAATGAGGGCAAACTTCCGACTTTTCGCCCAGGCCGGCCGCTACTGAGTAGAGGTGATTGCACCGGTAGCAGTCTTTCGCCCGTGTCTGCTGCCGCCGTCGCATTTCCAGCTCTGCCGCCGCTCTGATACTTGGGGGTAGTTTTAGATTCACAAGCCGCCCCCTTCGTCATCCCGGTCATCTGCGTTCGTGATTACAGCCCGTAAACGGCCATTATCTTGCACGTCATTCTTGACCGTTTCGATGATAAATTTCCTCAACTCTTCGACGGTTTCGGGCATGGTTTGATCTAGTTCGTTGTTAGCCATAATTACTTTTCCCCTCGAGCGATCAGCTCAAGCTCTTCGTCGCTCATTTCTGCAAAATTAAGGTTCATGTCCTGGGTCATCCGTTCGCGGTATTCCGGTTTGTGACGGCGAAGCAAGGCAAGGCCAAGCGTGTGATTAAACTTAATGTTCGTTCCGATAAGCCTTCCGCCCTGATAGACGTGTTCCTCGACGCCTTTCAATGCGTGTTTGTGAAGCAACTCTTCGAGGTCATCCCCGCCCGCCGCGATCGCTTCATCCCAGGCGTCGGCAAAATCTTCGTCTTGCCTTCGGTGGCAATAGACAGCATGACGCGAAACCTTGACCGCCGCGGCCGCCTTTGAGACGTTGCCGTAGGTTGATCGAAGCTTTTTGATAAAGCTCGTTTTCTCCTCTGCTGTTAGATCTCTTCCTTGCATTTTGTCAGATCAATTTATCGTCACCGTAAAGGACTTCGGGCCACTTGATATGCTCTTTCGTAACGTCGGGGTAGCTGCCGTTTGCAAGAGCCTGGACACCTTCACGCTTAAAGGGAATAACAAACACCATCACTTTGCGATAACCTTCCCGCTTGGCTCGATAGTTCGCTTCAATTTGGGCCCGGTTCCGGGCGTCATCTTCGCCTTCGGCCTCAACTAAAGTCGTGGCTATAAACTGCGAACCGTCTGCCGCAATGCCAAGGAAAATGATGTTGAAGATAAATTCCATATCGTTACAAAACATCTTCTTCGCTTATCGGCCCGCCTTCGCTATCGTCATCATCGTCGTCCACTTTGTGGCCCAGAAGCGATGCCACGGCTTTAGCGACTGCATACTCCATCATTTTCCCGGACGCCTCAAGACGGTCAACTTCCCGCTGATTGTCGTAGGTTGCGAGCCGGAGCGTACAGGTCAAATCAAAATCTAAAGCGGTAATTTCCGATTCGATCTGTACGATCTCCGAAGGACGCTTCCCGCTGTTCCGCGCCAGCAATGAAAGCCATAAGAGACTTTCATCGTTCTTGACGAAAGTTGGTCAGGACTTCGCCCGACTTCCCACCTCCCCAAACCCAGGTCATCAGGAATTGGAAATCCTCCGGGTCGATCTCGGCCGGGTCGATCTCATCTTCCCCTGTGCCGTCGATAACAATCCGGGGATCTACCGCGCAATGCATCAGGAGATCTCTCGCAAATGTCATCATAGCGACGACCTCAGACGGTTCCGCTACGCGAGCCACGGCAGCGCTGATAGTCGCCGCATCTTGGCCTTGATAGGTAGCGTTGATCTGCACCATCTTTTCAACAAGCGAGCCGGGTAATTTGCCCGCTGTAATGAATTGCTGAACTGGCGGTTCCTTGAGTTTCCAAACAAAGCCGGAAGGTAGCGTAACCTCGTGAAGTTTTGCCTCACCTTTCTTTCCAGCCACCGCTAATTTGTATCGTTCGTTTGCCATATATTTTTTGTTTAACTTACTGCGTCGATAATCACGCCGCGAAGATCTCCGTTATTCCGAATACTGCTTTTCACAACTTCCAAAACCCCTTTACTATCGAGCTTCAAATGCAACTGAACACCTATCGGCGGGATCGAAATCCCCCTGCCGCCGGGATCGTTCCGTGAGGTCTCAACAACACCATCTTCCTGACTGGAAAATACAGAGCCGCCTGACCCTCTACTACGAGATGCGGTCGATGAAATTGCCCCTGAGCCGGTTTGCGATCGGAATGAATTGCCTGCAACCGCCCGCCCGGTCAATCCGGCTGCCAATGCCACGCCGCCAAGGATTGCAGCTGCAGCTAAGAACTGTGCTGGTGTTCCCTGAGTGAGCAAAGCCCCGAAGCCGGTTGATGCTAACGCTGCCATTCCAAGGCATAGGATCGCGTAGGTTGTCGCGACTTGTGCGACCTGAGCCAATACCGTCGCGAACAGCTTACGCATGCTGTTGCCGCCCTGATCGCCGTAAAGAACCCAACTGGCCATCATTTGACCGAATCCAGAAGCAAGGGCTCCGAACGCCTCAAGGCCCATTCCAGCAATCGAGCTGAATAGCTTCGAAAACGAGACACTTAGTTGTCCTGTTTTCTCGTCGGTAACAAGTAGGAAACTGGTTATCTTGCCGAGAAAATCTTGGACGGCAGCCTCAAATGGTGTCAGCTCCGCCTTGATCTCGATCATGTACTTCCGGTCTATATCCGAAAGCTGCGAGTTGAGACGTTCCCGAGCGGCTACTTTTTCAGCGTCTGCCGCGTCGTTTATTTCACGGAGAGCGTCCGCCTTGGCCTGCTCTTCAAGAATCGAATCTTCGATGTCGGACCTTCGGCGGTCGCGTTCCGCATCGATCCGAACTAGGGCATTGGCAAGATCTGACTCGTACTGCTCTCGTAAGAACGCGGTAAGGTCTCGGATCGCTTCCATCTGATTATTGCCAGATGCGATCTGAGCTTCATATCGCTCGACTTCCCGCGCCCGCCAACTCTCTATCGCTTCCCGTTCGAACTGCTCACGTTCAGCAATGGTCGTCTTGACCATCTTTAGGATCTTGTCGGTTAGCTCTTTCTCAGAGCCTTCGATAAGCTTCGCATTCGCTTTCTGAGCGTCGAGCTTATAGTCGTTTAAGGCATCGACTTCTTGTTTCTGTTGGGCAAGCCGGAGCTTTCGCTGTGCCGCGCTTTCGTTATCGACGCGAGCCCGAGCTTCAGATAACCGGTGAATTTCATCCAGTGCGATCTGAGCGTCATCTGTATACTTTTTATTAGCCGAATTAGCGGCTTTCGCAAACGATGTAGAATCGCCGGTTTTGGCGAAATCCTCTCGGATTTTTTCAAGAGTTTTGTTGTACTCTTCGCGTAACTGCCGCAATACAAGCTGCTGATAACCCACCTGAGCTTGCAGATCTGCTTTGAGTTGAGCGGCCGCTTTTGCCCCGGAATCGCTTGTTCCGTTCCCTTTACCTTTCCCGCTGCTAGTGCTAGCTCCAAAAGCACCAGATCCGACTGCCCCGCCAAGGCCAGCCCTCAACGGTTGATTCATCCGCTCTTGAGCCCCGCGCTGCAGTAACGCTGTACCGCCAGCCCCGAGCACCCACATCGACAAAGGCACATCAGACACGCCGGTGTTGAATGGCGATTTTCCAAACGCCCGGCTTTCGGCCATGTACGAACTGATCGCATTCGTAGCATCCCGCCAGTATGAAGCGATGCCGCGCACAATATCGGCAACCTCTG
>CAYLOB010000013.1:10859-13179 GCA_964385205.1 uncultured Candidatus Saccharibacteria bacterium
TATTCCGTGCGTACCATTCAGATGTTGAGGTAAAGAAATCGGTAAGCACCGGCATCAGATCGGACGTAAACGCGACGGCCGCAGTTTGGGCCTGTGCTGAGAGCAATCCCAAGGCGTCACCGAAATTGTCCGCAGCTACCAGATCCTTTTCGGTTAAGGTAGTTCCAAAATGTTCGGCCTGTTTCGTGGCCTCTTCGAAATCTCCACCGGCTTGTTTGATAACTGGCAGCATGTCACCGCCGGATTTACCAAACGCCTTTTGAGCGAGAACGAGCTGCTGAGTTCCTTTCTCTGCGTCGTAGATCGTCTTTGCGGCTTGCGATAGCGCTGTGTCGAGTTCGGTAGATGTGACGCCTAGATCCCTAAGTGTTTGCTTGGCCTTTTCATTTCCGGCGGATGCTTCGCCAAGTAAACGGGCAAACTTTGCCGTGCTATTTCCTACAGCCTCAAGCGAGGAACCGGCGTTGTCGGCGTTGATCTTGAGCGTCGATAACGTGGCCGCCGTCAACCCTGTTTTTTCTTGTACGTCGAAGATCGCCCCGGCATAGTCTGCTGAAGCTTTGGTGAGGTTGTAGAGGCCGGTTGCAACGGTTGTGACTACCGCAGCCACCGCCGCTACCGCTACGGCCGTTGTCGATAAGGCAGAGCCGAGCGCCGCAGCGGAACCGGTAGTTCCGCCGATTGATTGCTCAAGATCCTTGAACGCGGCCTTGGCTTCATCGGTCTTACCGGTCGCTCGGAAAAGGAGATTTATTGAATCGGAAGTTGCCACAATTAAATTGTAATTCGTTATTCCGGTACTTATTATGTGACCAGTACTGTGCCTTTTGTCGTTTTTAGATCCTAATCCGGCAGCGTGATCGCCATCTCTTTAAGGCATTCCCGGACTAATTCAACGGGCAATCTGGTATCTCCGCAAACCTCCTCGACCGTGCAAGCTCCTTGGCGTTCTATGCTTCGGCGTACGGCTGCGATCTGATCATCTTTCTTGCGTTCGCGGGCCATTATGTCGCTGGCTAATCGGCAGATCCTGTTATAGCCCAGGAGATGCTCAACCGGCGTTAGCTCTTTGCGGATCTCATAGATCTGTTTAACGATTGCGAATGCCTTCATTTTGCCCCCTGTCGGTTTTCGAGATGTCAACATTTGTTGACATGCCGGATGCGGTCATCGTCGCGGCCTTAAATTCATCATGAATACGCTCGATCGCCCGGGCCCGTAACGGCAATGGCGTTGACTTATCCCGCATGACGGCGGCTATTTTTTGCTCTTTTTCCTGGATTGTCATGTTTCTCAGAATTTCCTTTGAGTGTCAGAAGTGTCATAAGTTGGCCTTCACTTAGCCGCCGCGTCTTCAATGATTACCCCGCATTTGGGGCAAGGCAGATCAATTGGCTCATAGGCTCCGCAATCGCATCGCGATCGAATTACCTGAATATTTCCTCTGATTGGAAGATGGCCAACTTCGTTTTTAACGTCTAATACGTGAGCATCTTGGCCATCTTGACCACCTTCAGTTAAGTCGTTTATTTTCTGTTGGTTATCTGTTACATGAGGGGGAAGATGGTCAATAGAATGTATATGACCATCTTCACGTTTTGGTAGTACCCAAGCCCAACCGCCATTTTGTTTCCCTTTCTCCTTTTCGGACGTAATTCCAAGAGCCTTCTGAGCCCTCCGCACGGTCTTTTCTGCAAAGCCCGCCCGCTTTGCCTCTTCAAAAACCTTAGGAGCCGGGATTCCGCCACCGCTCAGTAACTCGCGCAGAAAGCCCATTGCGGCATTTTTCTCGCTTTTCTCTTCGCTTGATTCGGTACTAAAAGACGTCAACAAAGATTCAGATGTAAGCTCAGTTGCACCAGTCCAAAAGAACGATCCGCCATCGACTTTATATCCAATTGAACTACCCATTTCCCCGAGGTTATTCTTTGTCTGACATATCGCTCGAGCTTCATGGTTTGCGGCGTCTTGCCCCACCAAAAGAACGGAACGGGCCGCGGCTCTCCAGCCGATTCCGTTCAAGCCGGCGCTTCGTGGATCGCCCATCCCCTTTGATTTGCCGATATGACGAACACCGGCAATCACTGTTCCGTGAGTCTCCGCAACGATCTTTATTGCGTCGGTTACCGTGCGGATCTCGTTGTCGTTGTTTAGATTGATTCGACCCGTATAAGAAAAGAGCGGATCAATAAAAACAGCTACGGGCTCAACGTCTGCAATCACCTTTTCCATGCGTGTGATCCCTTCCCGATCGAGTGAGAATGGCTCATCGCAAGCAAAGACTCGATCCATATCAGCCCCCATCGCCCTAAGCCGGGGT
>CAYLOB010000014.1:0-9175 GCA_964385205.1 uncultured Candidatus Saccharibacteria bacterium
AAGTATAGATAACGTAGAAATTGCAGTTGCAACAAACTGTGTGATTACATACCATGTTTCGGTTGATAGTGATGCAACTGATGCGAGTACAATTGTAAACAATGCGGACGTTGGTATTGCAACGGAGGGTGGAAATAATCCGAGTGTTGTAACTGCAGATACTCTTACTGTAGACGTCACAACACTCCCAACTCTCTCAGTTACTGTATCAGAAAATGATGCAGATAACTCAGTTACTCCTAACCAATCAATTACATATACTATTGCAATTGAAAATACAGGAGAGACAGATGCGGTTACTTCTTTAACTGCTTCGATCCCAACCGATATGGGGACACCTGGGACATACAATTACACTACTTGTGGAACACCAATTCCTTCGTTTAGTTCACCTACACTTACTATTTCTTCAATCGATATAAACAGTGGTGTAACTTGTACCATTACGTTCGTTATCAGTGTGGATACTCCACTTAATCAGGGCACCAATCTTGTTGTCAGTGTTGATGTTGCAGAAGCTGACGAGGGAGGTAATGACCCGATGAGTACATCGGCAAGCACACTTACTGTTGACGCTACTCCTGCGCTTTCAGTTGTATCGATAGAAGATGATGCTGACAATACAGTTTCTCAAGATCAAGATATAACCTACACCCTCACAATCGACAACACTGGAGATGGTCTTGCAACTGGTGTTGATGTCACAGATACAATTACAGGAGATGTTGGAAACGTAGGTACTGTCGGCTTTTCAAATTGTGGTTCTAACTACACCGACAACTCTACAGGTCAAACCCTTGATATTTCAAACGTTGAAATTGCTGTTGCAACCGATTGTGTTATTACATACCATGTTGTAGTAGACAGTGATGCTGATGATGCTGGTACCATTACAAACAGTGCTGATGTTGGATCTGCAACCGAAGGAGGAAACAATCCAGATGCAACAAGTGCGAGTACTCTTACAGTAGATGTTCCGCTTGCGTCTTATTGGGCTGATGGTGTTTCTGTCGGAAATATGGATTCTTCAACTAATTGGCAGGAACAAAGCGGTCTTGCAACACCACATGTAGCGGCAAATGCAAATTACCTTTGGAGTGTATCGGATTCACCTGCAAACCAGATCCAGGCTATAAACATTACAAATGCAGCTAATTCAGGTGTCCTCACATTGACAGGTCAAACTGCAATGGTTGATCTTGAAGATATTGAATGTGCTTCTGTTAGTGGAACAAATTATTGTTATGGAATGGATTTCGGAAATAACCCAAATACCACTAATTCTCGTGGCTCGGGAATTGATATGCGAATTTTCCGTTTTGTTGAGCCGACAATCACGGGAAGTAATATTTCAACATCGAATTTCATAGAGATAAATGCCGTTTTCCCTGGAGTTAATGGACCAACACTTCGAGACGCGGAGGTTACAATTGCAGACCCAGATACGGGTGATCTATATATAATTCCAAAGAGAAACGCAACTCAGCAAGTTTATCGCTTGGCATTTGCAGATCAAAACACAAGTGGAATTAAAACTCTTGAATACATGGGTAATATGACTAGTCTGCCATCAGTGACAACGGTTGCATTAACTTCAACACCTTGTTATGCAGTAGATGCTGCAATTAGCCCAGATGGTCGTGAAATACTTGTGAAGAACTACAACACTACATACATCTTCCCAAGAAATAAAGCTACACAGACTATCATGCAGGCTCTACAACAAAGTCTAACTGCAGTTGAAGGATATGTTGGTGGAGGTAGTTCCACAATTAGAAAAATGCATCCGTATCAAGAACCACAAGGTGAGGGAATTTCATTTGATTATGATGGAACAAATTACTACTCTAATTCGGAGTACGTATCGACAGAGGGTTCTGCATCAAATGCATATCCGTTATATAAATACACAAGAGCGAGTGAAACTCCAACGACTGACACATTCCAGGATGGCGTGTCGTCAGGTGGTAGCTATGCGGGTACATTAGACACATATATTTGGGATGGAACTGTAACTCCAGCAAACTCATCTACGGTAAGAGGAACAGAAACAACGTTTGTTGTTGATTCCGCTGTTGGAGTAGAAACTGATCAAAGAAAAGGCTTACTAAAATTTGATCTTTCAAGCATCCCTTCAAATGCAACTATTGTTGGTGCGAAACTTGAATTGAATGTATCAGTGGAAGGACAAGGATGGAAATTACACAAAATGCTTGTCACTTGGAATGAAAATAGTACTTACGATAGTCTGACAGGGGGTGTAGATAATAACGGTACTGAAGCAGCGAGTGTTGAGGATTATAAACTCACAGGATCTTATTTGGATAACTTAACGGGAGTGTTTGTTCATAATATACCTCTTGCCACAGTACAAAGTTGGGTTACTACTGCAGCAAATAACTTCGGTTGGTTAATTGAAGCTCCGGATACTGTAACTGGGGATGGGGTGCAATTTACTTCAAGAGAAGGAGCTACAGCTTCACTAAGACCTGAATTGATCATCAGATACACTACTCCGTAGCGTAAGATATTCCTTTTATTTAAATCAAGTATCTTGGGTTTAAGACTGTGCGATGTGCGACCTACGAAAACGTCTGTTGTTATATGTTTAGATTTTAACGTACACAGAGTTTGCACAGGAACATTTTACTGAACAACTATAAAATCAAACTCGATGTACTTTAAAATGGTACAATAGAGGTATGAATAAAACATACAACTGGTACTCACAACTTATTAAACCTGCATGGGCGCCACCATCATGGCTTTTTGGGCCAGTCTGGACAGTGCTATATGCGATTATTGCAGTGTCTTTTGGTACTGTGTTTTACAAAGTGTTCAGTAAACAAATTCCATGGGTTGTTGCTCTGCCTTTTGCTTTAAACTTACTTTTCAACTTTATCTTTACGCCTATCCAGTTTGGACTCAAAAATAATTTACTTGCCGCAATAGATATACTGCTTGTTTTAGTTACTGTAGTTTGGGCGCTTTACGTAGTGTGGCATATACCGGCACTTCGCTTTGTAGCTTACGTAAACATCCCTTACTTTGTTTGGGTGACCTTTGCTACAATATTACAATTAACAATAACTTATTTAAATAGATAGTGTACTTATAAAAAATATTCTGTTGCAGTTCCAGTTTTTTTGTTATCAACATTATTTTTAACAGGTATGAAAAAAATAATTTCAATTTTATTAATTCTTTGTGCCATATCAGCGGCAGTCTATTTCTTTACTTATTTTAAAAAGAGCCAAACTACTTCAGATACAAACAATCTGCAAACACAGGATTCATCAAGCAATATTTTGTCAGCAAAATTGGATGAAGAAAAGAAATTTATCAATGTAACTTTTAAAGATTTAAAAGAAGTTAAAGTAGCCACACTTTATCCTGATAGTACTGAAACAGTTGAGGTGGTAGATATAAATTACGATAATGTAGACGATCTTATGGTCACAGAAAGTTCTGGTGCTTATAACATGGCAACATATTTTATGGTTCAAGATCAAGCTACTCGTAAATTTTCTGAATATGATATTGCTAAGCGTATTGGCGATGGAGACGACTCTTTTACAGGACTTGGTTTTGTTGATTTTGATAAAGATGGCCGTATACTTATAAGTAGCTATAAAGGTAGAGGGCTTGGTGATATGTATTCTGAGGAGGTGTATGAATTTAAGAATGGTAAGTGGGTACTTACAAAAACAGTTATTCAAAATCAACTTGATATGCCAAATACTCAAACAGATGGTGAGTCAGGATATTATGTTCGTGAGACGGAAACTTTCAGCGGTGGAAACTCTTCGATCATAAAAGAATACTTTAAAGTTAGAAATAGTGATGATTTAGGAGATTTAATACAAGTGACGGAAAAAGAAGTTAGACAAAAGGGTTTAATTAAGTAAAAAATATGTTAGAAGAAATCACAGTAGAAACAGTTATTAATAATCCAATTAAGCGTATTTGGGATTTTTGGACAATGCCAGAACATATTACTAAATGGGCGTTCGCATCGGATGATTGGTGTGCGCCACATGCGGAAGTTGATCTTCATGTGGGAGGGAGATTTAAAATTAGAATGGAGGCAAAAGACGGAAGTGCCGGATTTGATTTTTCAGGAACTTATACTGCTGTACAAACTCATAAACTTCTAAAATATACACTCGATGATGGAAGAAAAGTGAGTGTCGAGTTTTTGTCTGCACAAGGAGAATGGTTGATTTCTGAAACGTTTGAAGCTGAAACAGAGAATCCAATTGAAATGCAAAGGGCTGGCTGGCAAGCAATGCTTGATAATTTTAAGAAGTATGTCACAGGGCGATAATAGAATGGTTGATAATAATTTATTATATTGGTTCACCACACAAAGTTGAGAAATTTCTTAGATTAAAGAATAATTAATTACTTAATGCAAATTTGTTATGTCATCACTTAGAACAATTGAGTCAGAAAATGTGTTTCAAGAATATCGCAAGACCCATCCACAAAACGATGGTTGTATAATTTGCGAAAGACAGGGATTAAAAGATTTTAAGTTTTGGAAAATAATTCCAAACGATTTTCCTTATGACAAAATTGCCGAGACTCATCATATGATAGTGCCACTTCGTCATGTGACGGAAGATGGATTAAATGTAGAAGAATTAAAGGAACTTAAAGAAATAAAGGATACTGTTTTGCATACTGAATATGAATATATAATCGAAGCAACTTATAAGAAAAAATCTATACCAGAGCATTTTCATCTTCATCTGATTGTTGCAAAATCTTAAAGGAAGTTTTATAACTACAATTTGTTTAAATAAAATATGAAAATATATACACTGCGAACCGCAACGAAGGAAGATGCAGATTTTCTTTTTCATGTAAAAACTGTAGCAATGGAACCTGTTGCAACTGCAATGAGCTCTGTGTTTGACAAAGAAAAAGAGTTTGCTGAATTTTTACAAAAATTCGAACCAGATAAAATTCAGGTGATTGGATTTGAAAATCAAAATATTGGTCGTTTAAGGATTGTTCGATCACCAGAATCAATATATGTCGGCGGAATACAAATTTTCCCCGAATTCCAAGCAAAGGGTATTGGAACAGCAGTTTTTAATGATTTGATTTCTGAATCAAAATTAAGTAATGTTCCTATAAAGCTTGAAGTTCACAATGTGAATAAAAAAGCCATTTCATTTTACAAAAAGCTTAGATTTAAGGAAGTTGGTCAAATAGAAAACAAGATTTTGATGGAATATTTAGTAAGTGAAGTTTAATTTTTTCAATTTAATTTAATCATTATGTCAGATACAAATTTGCCTCCAATAAGTAAACTCCTTGAGCATGCACAGTATCAATACGCTGTGGGTGACTTTGAAGGCACAAAAAAATCGGCAGAGCAATATTTAACATCAGACGATGAAATTTTGGTCCAGGACGCGATGCGAATAGTTGCTTTAGCAGATTTTCAACTTAAAAATTTTGATAAGGCTGAAGATCTTTGGGCAAAGGTGGCGGGGCAATCTAGTCGTACAATTGATTGGTTTAATTTAGCAACATCTTCAACCCTAAACAGTAATCTTACAGAAGGTAAAGTTGCATTCGATCGAGCGGTTGAATTGTGTGCAGATGAAAAAGGAGATGGTGCGCCAAATCCAATTATTATGCGTTTCCATTATATAAATACTCTTGTAGAAGCATCAGAATTTGAACGAGCTTTCGAGGAACTTGAAATACTTGAAAAATTTTATACAAACTCTGGTGTGACTGACGCTACTCATTTAACTCTTTCTGCTGGTGCGATGATACCTTCATTTTTTACATGGCTTGAATCTGCAAAGCCGGTTTTAAAAAAGATAGATAAAGAAAAGGCGAAAGAGTGGCTTGAAAGAATAAAATCAAAAGTCGATGAGGAGGGGAAAGCGACGATTTTAACCATTGAAGAAGACTTGAAAAATGAAGAATAAAAAACGCTGCGGGTGGTGTCTCGGCAGTCCTTTAATGATGGACTATCATGATAGTGAGTGGGGTGTACCTGTGCACGATGACAGGATTCTTTTTGAGTTTTTGATTTTGGAAGGTGCTCAAGCGGGACTGTCTTGGCAAACGGTTTTAAATAAACGAGAAAATTATCGAAAATTGTTTTGTAACTTTGATGTGAAAAAAGTTGCTCGATTAAAAGAAGGTGATCAAAAAAGAATTTTACAAAATCCTGGGATTATTAGAAATAGACTCAAAGTTTCTGCAACCGTTGTAAATGCTCAAAAGTTTATTGAAGTTCAAAAAGAATTCGGAAGCTTTGACAAATACATTTGGCAATTTGTCGGTGGAAAGGTCATAAAAAATAAGATCAAATCTCTCAAAGATATTCCTGTCACATCTAAAGAGTCCGATGCGATGAGTAAAGACCTCAAGAGGCGAGGATTTAAGTTTGTCGGTTCAACTATTTGTTATGCCTTAATGCAAGCGGTTGGAATGGTAAATGATCATGAGTCAAATTGCTTTAAAGTGGATTTTTGTGAAGTATTGTAATATGGTTATGACAATGGATAAAATAATTTTAATAGATGCTGATGGAGTGCTTCTAAAAAAACACGGTCTTTTTAGTGAAAAGTTTGCGACTGAATATAATATACCGATTGAAAAAGTGATTCCATTTTTTAAAAACGAATTTAGAGAATGTCAGGTTGGATCTAAGGATATTAAGGTTGTATTACCTCCATATCTTAAAGAGTGGGGTTGGCAAAAGTCTGTGGATGAATTTTTACAGTATTGGTTTGAAACAGATACGGTTGTGGATGAAGAAGTGATGAGTAAACTAGAGGAGTTTTTGAAACAGGGTATAGTGTCTTATCTTGTTACCGATCAGGAAAAATATAGAGCAAAATACATTAATGAAGTGTTGAATTTAAAACATAGGTTAAGTGGTTGCTTTTTCTCTTGTGATTTAGGTGTAAGTAAATCTGACCCAAAGTTTTTTGAAAAATTAATAGTAATGAACAATATTGATCGAAAGTTTTATATATATTTTGATGATGAAGAAAAAAATATTGAAATTGCTCGAGAGGTAGGTATAGAGTCATTTTTGTATAAAAATATAGACGACTTGCAAGTGTCTATTCTTTAAAACTGCTAAATTATTGTAGATACTAGTTTGAGCTTAGATATGGTAGAATTATAGGTAGTTCAATCTCTTATAAACTAATTTAAATATACTATATGAAAAAAGCAATTATCGCAGTTATTGTTCTCATTTTAATAGTTTTTGGTGTATCTCTTTTGCTAAAATCACCAAAAATCGAAGCCCCGGTGGTGCCTACTAATACAAATGAAGCGATCGTACCAGAGGGTCAAATGGAAACAGGAGAAGTTCCTGTAGTGGATAAAACTAAAACGGTCTTGGGAACTTCAGTTGGTGGAAATAAAATCATGGCATATCACTTTGGTGAGGGTTCTTCTGAACTTGTTTTTGTTGGAGGTATTCATGGGGGATATGAATGGAATACTTCTTTAGTGGCATTTAAGCTTATGGATTATCTTAAGGAAAATCCAAATGTTGTTCCTAAAAATGTAAAAGTTACAGTAATTCCTGTAGTAAATCCTGACGGTCTAAAAAAAGTTACAGGAAAGTCTGACCGTTTTGAGCCTGCTGATGTTTCAAAGGATCAGACGGTTGTTGTGTCAGGGCGATTTAACTCTAACAATGTTGATCTAAACAGAAACTTTGATTGTGATTGGCAAGCAGAAGGAAAGTGGCAAAATAAAACAGTGAGTGGAGGAACTTCAGCATTTTCTGAACCTGAAAGTCTTGCTATCAAAAATTATATAGAAGCTCACAATCCAAAGGCTGCTGTTGTTTGGTATAGCTCTGCAGGCGGTGTGTACGCTTCAAATTGTCATAATGGGGTATTACCTGAGACTACAACAATTTTAGGGAAATTTGCTACAGCGTCTGGATATCCTGCACATAAGGAATTTAATTTTTACGAGATAACAGGAGACATGGTTAATTGGCTCGCTTCAAAGAAAATTCCTGCGATCAGTGTTCTACTTACAGATCATACAAATATTGAATGGGAGAAAAATAAAGCTGGAATCGAAGCTCTCTTAAAAAACTATACTGAATAATAATGAAAGGAACTCTTGCTAAGCGTTTTTTACTTGGCTTTTTGTTCATAATCATTTGCGCTGTTATTTTTATAATAGGGCAAAATAAAAAAGAACCTAAACATGTAGAAGAGGTTCATCTTCAAGCTCCAGAACATTTAGAAGTTAAAAAAGAAGTCATAGGTAAATCTGTAGAAGGACGCGAAATTATTTCGTACACTTATGGCACTGGTCCTAAACATATTGTGTTTGTTGGAGGTATGCACGGCGGGTATGAATGGAACAGTGTTTTGCTTGCATATAAACTAATAGATTTTATTTCTTCTGATCAAACAATCATTCCAAAAAATTTAAATGTTACAGTTATTCCTTCCGCTAATCCTGATGGGCTCTATAAGATTATAGGTAAGGAAGGGATGTTTGGTATCGCAGATATACCAAACACTGTATTTACTCCTGGTACAGGCAGATTTAATGCTAATGGAGTAGATCTAAATAGAAACTTTGATTGTAAATGGAAGCCTAGTGCAACTTGGAAGTCACAAAAAGTAAGTGCTGGTACTGCGCCATTTTCAGAACCAGAAGCAGTTGCCATAAGAGATTTTGCTTTAGAGCACAAACCAGAGGCATTTGTTTTTTTTCATAGTCAGGCAAATGCTGTGTATGCATCTGAATGTGAGAATGGAATTTTACCAAAGACACTAGATATTATGGACATTTATTCAAAATCTGCTGGATATCCCGCTGTTAAATCTTTCGATAGTTACGTGGTAACAGGTGATGCGGAAGGTTGGTTGGCATCGATCGGAATTCCTGCAATTACTGTGGAACTTAAAACCCATGAAAGTGTAGAGTGGGAGAAGAATCTGGCTGGAATTAAAGCACTTTTAGAATATTTCAAGTGATGTTGTAAATAGTTTCTGTTATTATCAGATTTAGAATATATGACATTTTATTTAGCTAATAATAAAGTCTTATAAAAAAATATGAAAAATAATCAAAAGGGATTTTCAGGAATCTTAATAATTCTAATTTTGGCTGTGGTTATTGGAAGTGGTGTGTTTATGTATCAAAAAAACAA
>CAYLOB010000014.1:9185-11691 GCA_964385205.1 uncultured Candidatus Saccharibacteria bacterium
AATTATCAGATTTGCAGAAGGAAATCATTAATGTATTTAATCAAAAGATTGATTCAATTATCGCTACTAGTGATAAGGTTGATGGGATCAACAAATCTGGAGAGATTGATGGGGTAAAGTCATCTGTTGATGTAACAAAAGAGCAAAAAGAGTATATAAACATAAGATACAAGTTTTCTTTTAAGTACCCTTTAAATGGAGTTGATCTGATTGAAAATACTTCTGGAGATATTTCGGAATTTTCTATGACACTTAATTTTCCACTTCTTAAAACTTCAACCACTGTTCCATCCATAGGGATTGTAGCTTCAGGACCGATTTCTGATTCATTGATTGTTACTAATTTAAGTGCACTTAGACAAAGAATCACACTAGAAAATAAAAATAATCCAGAGTTTATTGAGGTTAGAGAAGTAAAATTTGGTAAAAATACGTTTGTTGAAATGACTACAAAGTCGTCTGGGGATACAAAGGAAATTTCTAAAACATATTTTTATCAGAAAGGTAGATTTGAGTATAGTATAAGGAATAATTATCTAGACTCTAATACTTTTGGTTCTGTGATAAGTACTTTTGGTTTCAATTAAAACAGGACTATTTAATGTTTACAATAATAATTCAGGTTTGAACTACTATTGTTTAGTGTGGCAGAAAAATCTTATTCTTGATAAGATGTTTATATGTTAAAGCATGTTTTTGTCACTAGAAAGATTCCTGAGGTAGGAATAGAGATGCTCCGAAAAAATGGGTACGTTGTAGATATCTATCCGAAAGATAAAATTATTTCCAAAAAAGAACTGATTAGTTGTCTTAAGAAAAAGCAATATGACGCAGTGGTATGTTTGCTGACTGACAAAATAGATAAAGATGTGTTTGATGTGGCTCCTTCAGTAAAATTGTTCGCGAATTATGCAACAGGATATGACAATATTGATATAATTGAAGCAAAAAAAAGAGGGGTTGTTGTTTCAAATGCTCCATCTGAACTTGCTTCTGAATCAGTAGCTGAACATGCTATGGCTCTTATCTTGGCTCTTACAACAAGGCTCGTAGAAGCTGATAAGTATGTTAGACAAGGTAAATATAAGGGGTGGTCTCCTATGAATTTTATTGGTACTAATTTTTCTGATAAAACCTTAGGGTTAATTGGTGTTGGAAGTATAGGATCAAAAGTTGCTTGTTATGCAAAAGCGCTAGGACTTCAGGTAGTTTATTTTGACGTAAACAGAAATTTGGATGTAGAAGAAAGGTGTGGCGCTAGATTTATAAGTGATGTTGATGAAGTTTTGGTAGTAGCAGATATTGTAAGTCTTCATGTTCCATTACTCAATTCGACAAGACATTTAATAGACGAGCGCAGATTACGTCTTATGAAGTCCACAAGTTTTTTGGTAAACACATCTCGTGGTGGGGTTATAGACGAAAAAGCACTTGAGAGGATTTTAAGAAAAGATGTTATAAGAGGCGCTGGACTTGATGTTTTTGAATACGAACCAAAACTATCAAAGGGTCTATCAAAGCTCAAGAACGTTGTTTTAACACCTCATATAGCGTCAGCGAGTGATGAAGCAAGAAATGAAATGGCTAAAATAGTTGCCGAAAATATCATTGATTTTTTTGAAGGGAAAGTTCCAAGAAATATTATCACTTTAAAGTAATTTGATTTATGAGTCAGATGGGAAAATTAATTGTAGTAAGACACCACGAATCTGAATGGAATAAACAAGGTCGTTGGACTGGATTACGTGACAGGCATTTAACTGAGTACGGATTCCAAAAATCGACAGAAATGGGTTACTTACTTAAAGATATCAAAATCGATAGAGCGTTTGCTTCTATGAAGGTTCGTACTATCGAAACGCTTTCTTGTATACTTGAAGCTTTAGGGGAGTTTAAAGTTCCTACGATTCATTCTGATGCATTAAATGAAAGGGATTACGGTGACTATACAAGTAAAAATAAGTGGGATGTACAGGATCTTATTGGAAAAGATGAGTGGGAAAAAGTAAGAAGGGATTGGGATTGTCCTGTGCCAAATGGTGAATCATTAAAGATGGTATATGAAAGAGTTGCCCCCTTTTTCTTAGAAAGTATTTTGCCTGTACTAAAGACTGGAAAAAATGTACTAGTTGTAGCTCACGGTAATTCGATAAGAGCAATGATAAAGTATATAGAACAAGTGTCAGATAAAGATATTTCAAAAATAGAAATGCCATTCGGAGGAATTTTTGTGTATGATTTAAATGAAGATGGTTTTATGCTTAAAAAGGAAATAAGACAGGTTGAGTCAAATGTAAACGCATGAGTTGTTCAAAATCACAAATTGTAGCCACTATAGGTCCCGCTTCAATGGCGTATGATACTTTGAAGCAGATGGTTATTGGGGGACTTAGAGTTGTTCGTTTTAATTTTTCTTGGTCAAATCCAAAAGAGCGAATAGTTCAAATGGATACAATTAAAAAAGTAGAACAGGAACTTGGATTGCCAATTGTGGTGATTCAAGATT
>CAYLOB010000014.1:11701-12181 GCA_964385205.1 uncultured Candidatus Saccharibacteria bacterium
ATCTCTTTCCGCACTTACTGCAAATGACCAGGAATACATTAAATTCGGAGTTGAAAATGGTGTCGATTACATTGCAGTTTCTTTTGTTGGTGGAGCATCCGATATTTTAGAATGTAAAGATTTGATTAAAAAACTTGGCGGTAAACAACGGGTGATCGCAAAAATCGAACGAGCGTTAGCTGTTGAAAAATTTAAAGAAATTCTAGAGGTTTCTGATGCAATAATGATAGCTCGTGGAGATCTTGGTAATGAAGTTCCGCTTGAAAAAATCCCTTTTGTTGAAGCAAGATTAATTAAGGAATCTAATAAAGCCTTGAAGCCTGTTATTGTTGCAACTCAAATGCTTACATCGATGGTCCGAAATACTATTCCAACTCGAGCAGAGGTGACAGATGTTGCTTACGCTATTTTACAAGGAAGTGATGCTGTAATGCTTTCTGAAGAAACGTCTATTGGCAAATATCCAGTAAAAGTTGTAGA
>CAYLOB010000015.1:0-2135 GCA_964385205.1 uncultured Candidatus Saccharibacteria bacterium
CGCTTTCCGTCTTCATCTGTGCCGTCGCCTAATATGCTCCATGTGGCTAGGTCGCTCCAATGCTGTTCTACTCCCGTCAAAACCACCTCTTCATAGATTGGCTCTGTTGGCTTGTCGCTAAACACATTCGCCCATTGGTCGGTAGTTTTTCCGTCATGGCCGAAAATGGTTATGTCCTTACCGCTGTGTTCAAGTCGGAAATTGCTCCACTCGTTCTGTATTGGAATGATTGTGTACTTTTTATTTTCAGTTATTGCCATTGCTTGGGTTTAATTGGGTGTGTTCATGACACTAAGATACGCATAATTTCTGAATGTACCAAATAAAAAAGCCACCCAATAGCAGCGAGTGGCTTAAATCTAGTAGTATGACTAATGCTGTATTATGCTTCATCCCAATGGAATGCTAAGTTTTCGTAACGGATTCCAGCTAGTTCAAGTCGGGCGAGAACTGCGGGGCTTGGTTCAAATACTGGCTTGTAGGTAAACTTCCCATTTCGTGCGGCCTGCCAGCACTCGTTTAGAAGGTAACTCACCTGAATCGGCGCGTCGTTTAGTTTGGAGAATGCGATGTCGCGGAGTATTTCGGCGAATCTGTGTAGTGGGTGTTCTTGTGGGTTCACGGGTTCTGTTATTTGGTGAGCGCGTCAACAATTCCCTGCAACAACCTACGGGAGCGCATTTCGTATTGTGGGCCGCTTTTATCTTCTGTGTAGGCGTTGTATGTGCGATACCTTGCGTTGGCGATGGCGTTTTCTTTTTCATCTGTGGTCAATTCGTCCCATGCGTTTTCGGTTTCGATTTTGTTTTCTGCCAGCCAGACGCGCTTTGCTTCGTGGCATACCTTGGCGATTGTTTCAAATGTTGCCCCTGCCATGAGCTGTCCGCTTTCGGGCTTGGCTGGTTCGGGATGTAGGCAATACATCCCCATAGCAAGTTCAAGCCCTGCGATTTTGTTCACGTTGGCGAAAATCTGTGTCTTGTGCTTGTGTGCCGCGACGGAATCGGTGGTCATTGCCAACTCCCAAGTCAGGGCAAAATTCAGGTTGTGGATTTTTTGGATTTCGTCTTGGATTTCTTCGATGTGTGTCATGGTTGTGTTCTGTTTAAGATTATTGTAAAAACGCTTTCCAAACGCGCTTGCGTTCTTTGTTGGAGGTGAAATTGAATCCGCGTAGTGCTTCGTTTATATTGTCAAACATTAGTCTGATTCGTAGCGAGAGCCATGCGCTGTCTGTTCGTGCTTTTTGTTCTTGGGGGTTCATTGCTCGGTCGTTTCAAACGTCGTGACCGGAAGTAGTTTTGCCAGTTGTGAAGCGCGCTCTTGCAAGTCCATTGCTCTTTTGTTGAAGATTTGGGCTATTTCCTTTTCTTGGGATTCGGGTTCCAGCCCGTCAATTCTTAGCACAAGCGGAACGGAAATTTTGGATTCGCCGTTTCTGGCGGTGATGTTTGTTCCCCAAGTGATTGTGTTGGGGTCGCGGTGCTTGCGGATTTCGGGGTAGGTAGGTAGGATGGGTGTGTTCATAGTGCTAAGATACAACTATTTAAGTTCAACGGCAATAGCAACGCCGCAATAAATGGTCAAAAGTCCTGTATTTTCAAGGTCGAAATGAAAAAGGATAGCGGAAATAGTCGCCACCAACAATCCAACAAGCCGTCGTTTTCGCTGGAGCCTCTTCTGCTTGCCGATTTGCTCAAGTTCAAATTTCAGCCTGTAATACTCTTGGGTTGTCGGGTAGTCTTTTTCTGGCGGGGTCATGGTTTGGTCTTTTGCGTTAGTCGTATGCCGCCGTTTTCCACAAACTCTTGCAGGTGCGGAAGTAGTACCGCCACCTGTTCCTGTGTGAGGTGCATTCTTTGGTTTGTTCCTGCGTCAACGCCAAGCCAGATAGCACTCTCAAAGGCGAGTGACGATTCTTGAAGGGAGCAGGCTTGGCCGTACCTGTCGGTAAACTTGATTATGTTAAATCCTCTTTCGGTCTGTTCTGTCTGCATTGGATTTGCGGGTTGGTTGGCGTGTTCCATGTGTGGGGGTTTTATGGCGTTCTTTGATGCTTGTGTTCAGTCGTAGGTCATGGGGTTGTCGTGTCGGTTATTTTGTCGCGCAAAGAAATGTAAAGTAACAAAATTGCA
>CAYLOB010000015.1:2145-11896 GCA_964385205.1 uncultured Candidatus Saccharibacteria bacterium
CCACGTTGCTGTCATCAAAAATGCGCTGGCCATAAACGTCCATTTCGGGTGTGGCGACACATAGGTAGTTGTCTATGATGTGGATTGCGCCCATTGATTCAATGGCCGTGGCTTGTTTAATGGCCGTGGCGTTTAGGTTTTGGACTACATCGCATTGGGAAAAGTTTTCTATTCTCATAGTTCGTTGATTTGGCGCATTGGAAGTACCTTGTGGAGTGGCGGTATAAAACGCCCCGTGCAAGCATCGCCCGCCTTAATATCCGCCTCGGAAAGAGGTGTGCTTTTGTTCTTACATTCGCCATCTTCGCCCATCAGTATTGTGAGTGTATCGGAGTAGGCAAACAGCTTTCCGCTATTGAACCCAGCTGTGTGGTTGCTATCTTCTGGATTGTTCCGCGTTGCCTCGCTTTCCTGTGCCGCAATGTCGGCCTTGGTGAAAATCTCTATCACCGCGTCGGTAAACAATTCGGCCTTTTTAGATTCGGTTAGGCTGTCTAGGAATTTGTAGATGTCGTTGTGTTGCATTTTTGTAAGCAGTTAGTTTCAGTCTTCCGATTGTGGAAATAGAAAGAATAAAAGAATCCCAATTGCTATTGCTGTTCCTATTGTCATTTTGTGTTGTGTTTATGTGTGCTGAATTTAGGCACTAAGATACGAAATTAATTTGAGTTGTGCGGGTTATACGCCGTGAAGCTTTAGCCAATATTCGTGCGCTGCTTGTTTGGCCTCGTCTATGGTGTTGAATTGCCCAAGAATCGCAATGTCACGCGAGTTGCTGCTTCGTTGGTGGGTTATGGTAATCAGCACGAATAACTTTTGTGCATCAAAATAAGAGTGGCCTGCGTGAACTTCTTGCAAGTTTTTGCCGATTGCAAATTCCGATAGGTCTGGGTGTATCCAAGCAAAGCAGTTCCATGTTTTCTCTCCGCGACCCCACTCTAACGGGGGCACAACCTCCAAGAATAAGGCCAAAATCAATTCGTCCGCCGCGTGTAACGCCAACTTAGCGGCGGAATCGGGCTTTCGGCCTTCTTTGGGTAGCTGTGCTAGTATCTGCGCGGCATAATCTGCCCGCTTTTCGGCCATTTCGGATTTATATTGTTGGAGCGTTTTCATGTGTGTGTATTTTCTAGTTTGAATGCTCCAACTGCACAACCCGCTTTTCTTTTTTCGCGGGCGGGGCGTACAGTCTAAATCTAGTCGCGGCAAAACTTGGCTCCCATAGTCCGTATTGCGGGTAGAGCGGGTCTGTTCTTTTTTCGTTCACAAGTTCCTCCAGTCGGAGCGCGGGTATTGCGCCGTCTTTCAAGTGGACTTCTCGGACGGTGTAGATTCCGTTTTGTACGGGCAGGTTTGCGACGGTCGCCACGGTTCGGAGGTGGAATGCCGCGTCTATGCAGATAACAGTGTCGTGTTTTTTCATTTTATTCCGTGTTGTCTTAGCCAGTGTTTTTCTGCTGCTTCCTTGGCCTCCTGTATGGTGTCAAAAGAAACGTTTAAAAACAAATCCCTGTGCGTATCAATAACGGTTGCAGGGGTGTCTGTTTTTACGACCAAGTATTTTTTGCCTTCTGGAATAATGGGCTTGGCCGCATACCCGTGCATGGGTTTACTTAGCCACACCTCGTTTAGCATGACATTGTAATATTGATTTTCAGCATTGGCGTATTCAAAAAACGTCGCCGCCCCTGTACTCCTGTCTACTTTTTCCCATTTTAGTTTTTGTATAGATTCTGTGAACATTGCCAAAATCAATTCGTCGGATGCTTGCAGGGCTAGTTTGGCGGCAGAACTGGCATCGCCTCCATCTTTGAGTAGATGCGCCAATATCAGCGCGGTTGGACTGTTTGGGTGTCCATCGGGAGTACCGACAATAATAGGCAGTCCACTAAAATCTATGGGCGGCTTGTTTTCTAGTTCTCGAAGCTCCTTGAATCGTTTGCGCATTTCATCCGATGGGATTTCGGTGTCTGGAAATAGCCGTTCCAGCGAAAACTTACGGCATTCGCGCGGCATTTCTATTGCGTAATTGTAGTCTGTAAGATTATTTTTCATTGCTCTAAAATTGATTCGATTATCTTAGGGGCAAGTTCAGCCCAATGTTCTTCGCAGGATTCTTTTGCCCACTTTAGCCTTGCCTCCTTACTCAATGTCGTAGGTGTTGCGCCGCTCAATAGATTTCCGCCGTCACTAAGATGTAGCCACGGATATTCTCCCCTGTCGCTATCGGTAGGCTGCTCAATTCGGTAGCTGTAAATTAGTAGGACTTGGGCTATCCATACTCTGCCAGGCTCAACCTCAACCCATTCAAGGGGCTTTATTTTGTGTGTCATTTATGTATGTAAAGATAGTCAAAATTAATCATCTTTTGCGCCCTAGACTTGCCACCTTTCCAGCTTGACGGATTGCCCCAAATTCGTATAATGGCACCCTTTGGGGGATTGGACTTTCTAATTTTTCGTATTGCGGCTTTCAAGGAAATGCCTTCAAATTTTGACGTAAGGTCAATTCCTGCCGTTTCACTAGGGTCGTTTCCGAAAATATATGGGCCGATTTCTGTGGGTAGCTCTGGGTCTAGCCCCGCCGTGTACCAAAAATTGTGCGATTGGCAGTAGTGGGTAGCCCATCCATATAGGGAGCCGCCGCGTATCTTGTGGTCGTGGTAGGCGTGGTAATACCCACGGCCTTTTACCCTGCTGCCTCTTGGGGCTTGATGGCGGAGTTTCATTGTGTGTGTTGTGTTTATCTATCCCAAAGATACATCTTTGCCTTGACATCTGCAATAGGCAAAAGAAATTTATAAACCACTCCCTGCTCTTTGTAGAATCCCGCTATCGAAACACCCTTGTCGGGAGAGTTGACGACTTGACCGTAGCATCCGCGCCCTTTCTTCTCGAAAATATGGCGGAACCGGACGGACGCGCCGATAGATGGCGTGGATTTTAGGGGTTGGGCTGGCATGGATTACGCTGGTAATTCGCGGTACTCTTCGATGGACTTTACTTTCTGCCTGTATCGCGATTCGGCGGACTTGATGGCGGCTTCTTGTGTGCGTTTATGTGAGGTCATGCGCTTTTTCTCCCCGCTGTATAGCGTCACTTCCCAGAGTTTGCGCTCTCCCTTGGCTTTAAGCTCCAATCTTTTTGCCGCGCTTCTCTCCCGTTGCTCCCGTGCCAGGACTAACCGCCTTTCCCGTTCCTGTGGTGTGAGTACGTTTGTTTTTGCATCCTCGATTCTGCTTATCTTCAATGGGTCGTACGGCTTCAACGTGGCAGGCTTAAAGCGGTCGCCCCAACGGTTGACGCAATATTCAACGGCTTCTTTGTGGGTGCGCTTTTCGGATAATAGCAGTTCGGATAACGGCTTTTGGCCTGCCATGCTTGCACGGACTTGGTACTGCCAGTATTGGGGTTGTTCGGTTGAATGTGTCATTGTAGTGGTAGTTTATCTTCTTCAATAAATTCTTGCACGTCTTTGGCGTACCATCCGAGTGATATGCCCACAATGCAGCAAATTCCGTCCGATAATTCAGGGCAAATGAGGCGGGCGAAAATCACGACGGGAACCGCCACGAGCAAGACAAAACAAACGAGGAGGGTGTACTTTTTGAAATTCATGCGGTCAACTGTTTAGGTGAAGTAATATTCTGATACGCGGCCATAATCCGCCGTAGTGCCACGTTTGGCGTATCTCCGTCACGGTGGTTAGCTATGGCAAATAAGCGGTCAACGGTGGCCGTCACGGTTACGCCGTCGCAGCGTTGGCAGGTGAATGTCAGCCGTTGCCGTTGGTGTTTGACGACCTTGGGCGTGGCGAACTCTGAAATAGTGTACGGGGGATTCATAAGGCTGTGAATTTTAAGCCTTCATAGAGGCAATACCATTTTGAGCGGATGCGGATGATTACGGGCATAGGTTAGGGTTGTTTATGGTTGAGGTTGGGTAATCTTTCAGTTCTTCTTTGAATGGGGTGTATTGAGCTTCAAATTCGTCATTTTCTAATAGTCTTATGCCATTTTCTCCCTGCCTTACTACCCATCCGCTAGGCTTAATGTAGTTGCTATATCCAATATACAGCCTATCGCAAACGGCCTCCAACTTATACCCGCTCCACTCCACTATTTCAGAGTGGTTGCGTCCGTTCCATTGCACCGCCTCCACCAATAGCGGAACGGTTATAAATTTTTGTGGTGTCATTGCCATTTTTCAAAGTATTTTTGATACATTTCTTCAATACGCTCCGCTGCCTCTTGGTAGGTTTTCATGCCCCTGCAATAAATAATCTCGCTTAAAAGCATAGAACGCGCACCGTAGTTTTCCGCGCTTGTGCCTGCTTTGTAATGGATGATGTAAATATCAAATATGGGGCTTTGGGCTACGGCCACAACGTTACCGCCGTCCTGCCAATCGTGTTTTTTTGGCTTTTGAAAGTCTAGGGGTTTCATGGGTTATTTTTTGGGTTGGGGCTTTTCCCAAAATGGAACTTCATAAAGTTTGTTCAATCCCGTGTGGCGACAATCGGAATGCAGCCATGTGTCCGTGCCTTGCTCAATTGTGGTTATTAGCCCTTTGAAACGCCCGTCGTACTCCTTTCGGACAATCTCCCGCAATTCGTCGCCCGTCATCCCTGACACGATAATGTCACAAGCGCGGCCATACTTGTGCTGGCTGTATTTTGCGCCCACGGTGCTATCAAATGGCCTTAGCCCGCTGAATCTACGGGCGCCGCCTGTGTGCCAGTTGTTGACGGTTACGGAGCGGCCTAGATAGTCGCGCATCGCTTGGGCAAATAGCACAATGCGAAAATCAATTAGACCTAGTGCGCCGTCGCCTAGTGCCTTGTAATGGTCGGAGTGTACAAACTCGCGAAGGTCAAAGTTTTGTGTTAATTTCATTGGTTCAAAAATTTTTGCTTGTAAATCTGAATTGCGGCCTCCAAGGGAGTGAGCCGTTTGGCGTTGATTAGTAGCCTGTGGGTTCGCGTTCCCCGCGTCTTTTCGCGGTTCCAAAAGTATTTCGTGTCGTCGTTGTCGGGTTCGTCTGATTCTAGCCCTGCATCGGCCATTCTAGTGAAATATAGGTAAACATATTGCCCGTCTGCCAACTCATCCCCTACATTTGCCTTTGCAACAGTTACGCGGGTGTTGTCGCTTTGAATGCCCACGCCGTTGGGGTAGTAAATTAATTTCATTGTTCTTCGGGGGCTGTTGGGTTTATAAATCTTCGCCTGCTATACTTTCGTGAAGTGCTTGTATTTCGCGCTCCAGTTCGGCAATGCGCTGTTTTTGCTTTGCGTATTCCTTCAATAAATCAACGTGTTCAAATTGTATGTCGGTCAAGTCTGATACCCATTGCGCGGGGTTTTCTATTCCGTTTAGGGCGTTTGCGTCCTCAACAACACGGCTATAAATTTCTTCACCTAGCGAACCCAAAGCCCATTCAAAGTAATGCACACGGTCGCCTGTGGCCGTACAAATAACGCTGCTATATTCCCCGTCGGGTGTTGATTTACAAACCGCCCACGGAAGGGGGTATTTTTCAAAAACTGATTGCATAGGTAGGAATTTTAAGGTTAAAAATTGGGGGCGGCGCACCTACCACAGATAACGCCGCCCCCGTGTAATTAAGCCGCCACTTTTGGCAAGCATTCACAAAACTGTCTTACTTGGTGCAATGGTGGGATTCGAACCCACGAGAGGCGTTAGCCCCTGCCAAACCGTCGCTCGGTGATTTTAGCCACTCATCCACATTGCACTTTGCCTGTATTCACTGACAGGCAACAACCCTGCTTTCGCAGTCTTTCTAAAGTTTGGTGACGCATCGGGATTCGAACCCGCAATCTTCGACGCATTAATCCAGTCAATGCTACTACGTCACTCGGCAGCCAGCGAACCGAAGCTCATGTACTAGCCGATTATCTTTACCCCGCTTTCGGGGCTTTTGGTGACGTGGCAGATTCGAACTCACAACAGACCCTAGCTAGGCAGCCTGTCTTACCAAACACGTCACTTATCTTTAGCCCTCTTGTGGGCGTTCTGTTATCTCCACAGGCGCATCATCCCAAGTCGGAACGCGGCCAATTAGCACGGTACAAATATCTTTATCAATTTGCTCTACTCCATCATACACACTTTGCACCCATTCGTCATTGCTCTTTTTTGGCTTTTGATTGTAAACGAATACATCGCCGTTCCTGTCTGTCGCTATCCATGCCATAACTCAAAATTTTGATTGTTTAAAAATTGGGGCGACCCATGAGCAGCCGCCCCGTTCTACCTCTCGTTTCGCCGCCCGCTGGAATGCACCAGCTAGACGGCTATTTGTTAACCCTAAGTCCTGTTATTTGAATGTCGCGCTTCCAACGCTAATTTTCCCGTTTACTGAATTGGCGTTTTGGCAGTCGCCGCCTACGGTGATTTTTCCGTTAACCGTACTTGCATTTGCCACATTGCCCGAAATTTCAATGCTGCCGTTTTCGTTTTTGACTTGTTGGCAGTTGCCATTTACGACAATGTTGATAATTCTCTCGTTTGGCAGTTGCCCCGTGCAATCTACCCCGTCAATAATAACGCGGCCATTGCCGACAACTACAACGTTTCCATTGATATTGTCTCCGTTTCCCGTGTGGTTTTGGGTGATAGTTACACCGTTGATTGTGATTGTGTTCATTTTGTGTAAAATTAAGGGTTAGCTAATTTTTTGGAGGTCGGCGCGTACCATCTGATTATTGTACTCTTTGCCGTCAAATCGGACAAAGTAAAAGCACCCGCCGTCGGCCTCCTTGGAATAAATTTTGCTTTTGATAGTTCCCGTTTCGCCGCCTCTAAAGCCAATGCCAATGTAAACATTTTTAACGCGGTCGCCTTCGTTTAGTTCGTCAAAGGTAATCCATGTAAACAATTCCATGCGCTGGTTTTCGGTTTCATCCCATGCAATAGTGCAGTTAAAAACCTTATTCCCCGTCAAACAGTACTGATACAAAGACTTGCCTTGAAATTTCTTTTTTGCGGGCGATTTGCCAAACCTTTCAATGGGCAATTCAGAAGGAAAACCACGGCGCGAAATAACCTCCCAAGCCTGCAAAATTTCAGCGGTGCTATCTTGCACCTCAACTTCTGAACTAGGCTTCCCCCAATTGAAGGAATTTACAACCTCGTCCAAAAATGCAAGCCGCTGAATTGAACCGTTTTTGCCAATGAAGGCACCACAGTTGTGGGCGTGGGCTAAAAAGTTGCCGTGTTCCGTTTCAAATCCTTTTAAATTTTTCATAATACAAATTTTTGCGCCTACTATTTGATAGGGTGTTCGGCTACTCCCTTAATGACGTTGCAAAGATATATCCTATTATATTACCGTGCAAGTGTTCGACAATCTTTTTTTAAAGTTTTTTTCTAGCCTCAAACTTTTCCATTGGCATATTGTGCCTAATGAAGTGACAATCAAAGCAAAGCAAACGAATATTGTCTTTGTCAAGCCTCAAATCTTTGCGCTGCTTCTTGGTCAAGATATGATCAAAGAACGAATAATTGATTTCATTACCCAGCCATTCGCGGCAATGGGAACATTCGTGTTCGCATGTTTCCCATATTTCGCGGAACATTTCAGCCTCGCCCGTTACCTTGCGTCGGGCTCGCAGGGGCTTCTTGGGTTTTGGTGGCCTCTTTTCGGGCTTTGGATAAGGAACGAATGTCATACGGCTTTCAAATTTGGGTTGTTCCGACAAATCAAGCGGACGGCAGGGTAAGCGTGTGGGCTTCCCGCGTTGTCCATAACGCACTCCCAATTTTCGTCGCAAATGTAGAACGTGCAAAGTTCGGGGCGTTCTTTCTTGCAAATGAGGTTTTGGCCTTGCATAGTGTAGCGTTGGCCTTCTTGGATTTGTGTCATGGTTAAAACATTGTAAGTTGTGCCGCGTGGTTCAAAAATCTTTGCTCCGCCGCCTTGTGGTAGTCGGGGTCTAACTCAAAGCCCGTGAATGGTATTTTGGCTTTGTAGGCGGCTATTCGGGAAGATGCGGAGCCGACGTGGGTGTCTAAAATGCTTTTGCAGTCCTTCGCATAGTTTTCAATTACCCATTCATAGAGCTTTATGGGCTTTTGGCAAATATGAAGCCTCACCTCATCGGATTGCGTCGCCCTTAGTACCTTGCAGATTTTGGCGTTGGCATCAATGCTTACCCATGCAAACTCACAATCTGCCATTGTCGGAAGGTGGGCGATTTTATCCCAAATAATAAAAGCCCGTGACGGCGGCAGCTCATTCATAAAATAGTTTGCGCCCCACACAATTTGATTTTTTGAAACTCTAAAAAGCTGCTTCCAATATTCAGGCGGGGGCTTGACATCCCATGCTGCATCGCCTTTTTTGTATTTGGTTGCCCACGTTCCACCTTGCGTCAATTTTTCGTCACCAAGTCCATACGGCGGATCTACCAAAGCCAAATCGTAGGCGTTATCCTCCATTTCGCGCATTGCCTCAAGACAATCGCGGTTGTAAACTATTGAAGGTGTGTGTAGTATCATTGGTTAAAGTTACGGTTTTTCTGTGATAAAATAAACTCCCCGCTCAATATTTTGCGCGTGGTTTTCGGCTGTCAACTCCATAAAGCCCCCGACATCATGCCCTCCCGCTACCTTTTTGAGTTTGATTTTCGCGGTCTTGGGATTGTACGAAACGCACAGCCATACGGCGGGGGTTCTGCTTTCTTGGTAGTGCTGGTTTAGCATGGGGTTAGTCAATATTGCAAGAACAGGCGATGTCAATATCAAACGGGTTATTTTCTAAATCAAACAACTGGCCTTGGTTCGCTAATTCTACCAAGTGAGAAACGGAATATTGAGAGCGGAACCAAGAACGCCCTCTTTTCCCCTTCTTTTCCTGTTCAATCCACCAGTCTGCGGTTGCGGGGTTTTCGCGGATAATCTGCACTTTCTTTGCCTTGCCTTTCAAAAAACAAAGGTCGCAATTTCCGTTTCTTTCCTCAATTTCCAAATTGAACGGCATTTTTGACCAATAACTTAAAACATCTTTCTTGGTGGTTTTCATTTCTACCAGCGGCCTCCATGTTTCCCATCTGTCTTTTCCGCTGTCCTCTTTACCCCTCCATCGCAAAGGCTCGTCGTATCTTATGCCCACGGCGTTTGTCCAATGCTCAAATCCAAGGGATTGAATGTAGTGGCTAATTGGCCTAATCTTTAACTCTGTGGTGCAAAACCTAGCCATCAAATTAGGGCACATACCCCGTTTATCTATCAACTCCGCAAATGGGCGACCGTCACGGGATGCGGTTTCAAAGTCAACAATCCTAAATTTGTTTTCCGCGTCAAACTCAATCCATTTCACAATGCCGCCCCAATGTTTGTCGCACTTGTTCACAAACTCCAAAGTACCCTCTACCTCCTTTCCTGTGTTGGCAAAACATACGATTATTTCGGACGGGTCAAAGTTTTGCAACAGCACCTCAACCATAAAGGCAGATGTACGGCCACCGCTAAACGAAGCCATTACTGGCAGTTGTAAATTATTTTTCATGGTTAGCATGGGGGTTTAATAAAGTGGTTCGTTCTTTGGCGGGGTCAATCCCACGTCTGAAATATTATTAGTCGGGCCGTCAAATTTTAATTCACCGTCGCCCGTGGCACCGTTGCGGCACTTTGCGATAATCGGAATTGCCACACCAGCCATTGAACGGCCTTCTGCATCCTCTGTTTCCCCGTGGTATTCGGGTCTGAAAAAGAAGATAACCGCGTCCG
>CAYLOB010000016.1:0-780 GCA_964385205.1 uncultured Candidatus Saccharibacteria bacterium
GGAATTTTTGATTTTTCCTGCAAAGCAGGGTCGGTTAAATGGTCCGTTGGATCTGCCTTGAACTGGTGATGGTGCACCTTTGTGTGAGCGTTATATGGGTAGGTAAATTTTCCAACAGGTTTGTGCATAACAAATCTGTGGAGTGTCCATTCACAAAACGAGCAGTACAAAACCGCAATTAAAAAACTGGTGATGAAAATAGTCATGGTATTAAACTGGGTTGATGTTGTAAAAGAATTTCTATTTTTAGTATATCACGGTGAGTTTTTAAAAAAATAAAAACACCCAAAGCGTCTAGCTCTGGGTTTGACTTGGATCGTCTTGAGGATCTGTAACAAGTGTGAGGCTACCGAATTCTGGTTTGTGCAGGTAGCAAAGCATATCGGGCATCACTCGTGTTTCTCTCTGTGGCGTGATATTAGTAAGTGCCACAGCGATACCACTTTTACTTATGTTAAAAGCGGACAATGTCCCAACAAAGTTGACTGTTGCCGGTGCATTGGTGTACAAGAGGACTCTCTTTCCTCTCCAAGATTCGAGCTGTTCTTTCATGGGTGGGCAATAAGTAGAAGTTAAAGGACAAATGACAGTTTTAGGTTACTATTTAAAATCACAAAGTCAATCTATGTCCTCTTATTACTCTTTTTCCATTCAATAATTCTTCCTGCTTTTAATTCCATTTTGTCTGCGAAGCGGAGGCGTCTTAAATTTTCTTTTGTTGTGAAATCAACGTGAGGGGAAGTGTCTAGTGCATCCGCTATGTCATGCATTTCGTCTTCG
>CAYLOB010000016.1:790-11391 GCA_964385205.1 uncultured Candidatus Saccharibacteria bacterium
AGTGATCCAGTCGGTCCCAAGTTTCTTTAAATCAAATGGATTTGAAAAACTTCGCAATATTTTTTTGCCAGTATCAACGTCAAAATATTCATGGAAGTATGAAGTCGCTACTTCTCGAACTGTCTTGTATATAGGATCACGAAAGCGAAGGGTACAGTGGTTCGTTTTGCTTATTGCGCCCCAAAAGCCATTTATTTTGTAAAGTGTTACAACATGATCATCGCCATTGTAGCTTTTAAGATCAAGTAAGTAAGCTTCTTTTCCTGCAAGCCATAAAGCGACGCATGCAAGCATAGCCCCTTCAATACACATGGCTTTATTTTCTCGAAGCACTCTACGTGGGGACATGTATGTTTGGCCTTTCTTTTCGTGATTTATAGGGAGTTTGTCTAGAAAATTCTGAATTTTAATAGGGGTATTTAGTTTTTTTAAAATAGCTAATTCTTTTTTATTTAAGATTTTTTTTAGCGCGTGCATACTTTAAATTAAGAGAAAAAATATTTACCCCAGTTTGTCAGATCGTTTACTTTTAGACCACATACAAGTCTGCAGACATCTCCTTGTTCATCGAGTCCTTTATAAATTGTATATGTACCATCACCAAAACCAGATTCAATATCCATCGCTTCAAAACCGTTGATTTTTCTGAAGGCTGAATGGCCAGTATCTTCAAGTGTTTCAAATTGAATTGGTGGGTTTGTGTTTGGGTCAAATGCAATTTTAACTATATCTGCGAACTCCTCAATTTCCGGATGTTGTTTTTTTATAGTTTTCATTACCTCCACATATTGTGGGTGAGCAATATTAATGTATCCTCCGTCGACTCTGATTTCTGCTTTTTCGGTATCTTCAAAAGCCGGAAGCCAAGATGTTGGTACGGTTTCTTTACAAATAACTCTTATATGAGATACAAGCTCAAGATTGCCTGGATTAAATTTTTGGAATAACTCGTTCTTTGCTAAAACAAAATCAACAGAGAAGACGAACTGTTTTAAGTCTTCTTGTGGAAAGTTAACGCCTTGAAAAGCAATCTTTTTATCTGAATGCAGGTTGCCGGCAAAAATACTTCTAAATGTAATAGGATATTTTTGCCCTCCGAATTCAATTGTTTCAGTAAATCCAGATTTAAAATATTGGTCGAAGTTTGGTTGGTTCATATCTTTACGTATTATTAATTATGTATTAAATATTATATCAGAATCTTTTAAATACACTTTATAATATATACTTTCCTTATGAAACTAAAATTTAAGTACGAACTGGAGCTAATTGCTTTTAGCACAGGATTAATTGGAATGACTGCAGAACTTGCAGGTTCGCGTCTGGTGGCACCTTATTTTGGCACCTCTATTTTTGTTTGGACGAGTATTATTGGTACTGTACTTGCAAGCCTTAGTGTTGGATATTATTTTGGTGGCAAAATATCTGAAAATAATCCTTCAAAAAGAAAACTTATTAATATTCTTTTGTTGGCAACTATTTTCTCTTGTTCAATTTTATTCATTGAAGAATTTTTACCTCTCATTGTTTCTGTGCCTTTTGATTTTAGAGCTAAAATACTTTTGGTAAGTATTTTATTGTTTTCACCTATTACAATAAGTTTAGGTATGATAACCCCATATATTGTTCGTCTTAAAATTAATTCTCTTGAGAAGGTTGGAAATACTGTCGGTTCTTTGTATTCTATATCAACAATCGGGAGTATTGTCGGAACCTTTTTGGGTGGATTTATATTGATATCATATCTGGGAACAAGGATGATTTTTATATGTATATCACTCTTTTTGTTTTTACTTTGTATATTTATATCTTTAATTAATAGAGAAAAAATTTTCACCAAACTTTTTTTTGCTTTGCTGGGGGCGGGCGCGGTTATGTTTTCAAGTTATTTTTCTTATTTTGATTTCAACACATCTGTTTTGGCTGATGTTGATACCCCTTATAATAGGTGGATTGTGTATGAAGATAAGTCTAAAGAAAACGGCCATCCTGTGAGACTTCTTGTTAATGGTATTGGTGGTCAACAGTCAGGAATTGATACAGTTGAGCCACAAAATCTTTTGTTTGAGTACTTAAAGAAATTTGATTATGCTGAAGTTTTAAACCCATCCTTTAAGCATACTTTGCTTTTAGGAGCGGGTGGATACACATACCCAACTCATTTTATTGCTACTTATCCTGATAAATATATGGATGTGGTAGAAATTGACCCTGGCTTAAAGGACTTGTCCAAATCTTTTTTATCATACAAAGATGATAACCATGTGTTTGTTTTTAATGAAGACGCGAGAATTTTTTTAAATAAAAATAAAAAGAAATATGACGTGATATATGTAGATGTATTTTCATCTCACAACTCTATCCCTTTTCATTTAACTACTGTTGAGACAGTAAAAAAAATAAAAGAATCTTTAACTGAATCTGGAATCGTAATAATAAATATTATTTCTTCAATAGAGGGTAAATCGTCAGATTTTTTGAAGGCTGAATATAAAACATACACCTCTGTTTTTCCTAAAGTTGTAGTGTCTCAAGTTGATCCAAAAAAACCAAAAAAAGATTTGCAGAATGTTATTTTAATCGTATCTGTTGATGCGCTGTCCAAATTTGATAAGGTTTCAGATATTATTCCGCAACCTTTTCTTGAAAGCAATCTACCTATTCTTACTGATGATTTTGCACCAATAGAATACTATACTGAGATGTTTTGATTAATGTTACTTTTTTACAGATGCGATCTTTTTCTCTTTTTCTTCCGGTCTTATTACTATAAATCTTTTTTTCCACGCTTTAAGGAAATCAGTAGTTGAAATCGTCTTATCTCCTGTTTTTGCAGCTGGGTCATTGTAGTGAATCACGTCATCTTTTATTCCATTTACTACAACTAGATGGGGTATTGGGTTTTTAGGTTCAAATTTGTAGTGCACGGATACAATAACAGGGCCAGTTTTAAGTTGATTTTTAAATTCCAAAAAGGCATTTTTTTCGCTTGCTTTTGCAAGGTCGAAACTTTTACCACTGAGGCCATATTTATTACCAAGTGAGATTAATCCTGCGTATGTCCAGCCTGCATTCTTTAGATAGGCACCAGCGTCGACACCTTGTTTAAGTAGGGTGTTTACTGAAACAGTGTCGGAGTTGTAGTAATCAATAACCATTGCAAGACTTGTTACTCCACAACCTACCTTTTGCCATTGAGGTGATTTTATATCAGTGAATTGTGAATAAAATGGTATTTGTGGAATTGCAGGTGTTGTTTTTATATTTTTTACACTAGAAGTTTTGGGTACTAACTTAGGCACTTCTTTTATTACAGAAGCTTCTGTTTTAGTGGGGAACCATAGACTAGGAATTATAAGTATTGAAAGTATAAATGATATCACATGGACATTGTTTCATGCATTGGTGATATTGACAAGTATTAAATTTAATTTCTTACTGTAACGCTTGTACCTATGTCTGCCCATAAATAAAGTTCTTTAGCTTTTTGAGGTGGGAGATTGACGCATCCGTGTGACCACTGCTTTCCAAAATGATTGTGCCAGTATGCACCATGAATTACTGCTCCTCCTTCTGTGAAATATAAGTCCCAAGGTACTCCCGGCAAATCGTATTTTTGCTCACTTACACCTGGAATTGGCCCTTGCATAAAACGGCTTGGAGTCATTTTAAAAATTGTAAACTTACCCCTTGGTGTTGGAGTAAATTCAAGTCCAGTTGAAATAGGTTCTTCCATAAAAAGTTTATCGCCATCATATGCATAAAGTTTCTGCTCTGAAACATCGACAATAATACGTTTGGTAGTCGATGCAACTTCACCTTTTTTAAGTGCATGGTCGCCATCATCTGTAAATTTGTTTACAAATTGAGCCGAAACATACCAATCTCCTTTTATACGTTCTGGATATAAAAGTTCGTGAACAAAGTTTATTTTGTGCCACTCTTCTCCATTTTTTGTGATAGTTTCGGCGATACTTAACACTATACCTGTTCGAAGTTTTGAAACGATAGGAAATTCTGTTCCTGGGCCAGAACGAACATTAACACATTCACCTACAAATGCATGGTCGCAACTATCAAGCACTTCAATGTATGTGAAAACGGGTGTGTCATCAATAATAGGTGGTTTTTCGTTAGTTATAGCTCGGTAAATTTTCGACGGGATGGATGTTTTTGTTGCATCATTCTTTTGGAGTACATAAATAATGCCTAAGAAAATAAATAAAACTAAGATCGATATGCCTGTATAGAGATATTTTTTTTTCATGAAGCCAGCTTAACCTACTTATCCTAGTTTAACAATCAGTCCAAAGAGCTGGTTAAGATACTTAAATTACTCTTTTATACTTTCCACTCTTTATTAAGTAGACTATATACTTCTAGATCGACAGGGTGGTCATAAATCCAGTTCGCTTCTCTTGCGATTCCTTCAAAAGTAAATCCAAGTTTTTTAGGTAAGGCAGAACTTTTGATGTTTCCAACACCACATGAAATTTCAATTCGGTTTACTTTCATTTCTGTAAATGCGTATTCAAGGACGGTCCTCAAACAATCTGTCATAATACCTTTACCTTCTGATTCTTTGGTGAGCCAATAACTGATAGAAGTTTTCTTGTGAGTTTTGTCCCATGGATAAAGTCCGATTCCTCCTATAAGTGCACCTTCTTGCCAGATACAAAAATCTACCCCTTCTTCTTTTGAAAATCTTTCCTCACTTTCTTTTATGTACGCTTTTGTATCTTCAATAGTTTTGTCATCGTCTAGCCATGCGAGCCATTTCCTCAAATGTTCATTATTTTGTTTTGTAGTATTAAACAATATTTCTGCATCAGATATTTGAATTGTCCGCAACTCAATGTCATCTCTAATTTTGAATATTTTAGTCATAGCAAAATTGTAGCACGTGCATATGACTTAGATAAAACAAAAATATTGTTGTATAATAATACCAATTAAAGGTCGAGTTCTTAATTAATATTTTTATTTTAAAATAAATAAATACTATGCATAAAATAACTTTCATTCTTTTAGTTATCGGAGGGTTAAATTGGCTTTTAGTTGGTCTCGTAGGTTGGGATGTTGGTCAATTGTTTGGCGGTCAGGGTGTGGTAGTTTCAAGAATTATTTATATCCTTGTTGGTCTGTCTGCTGTTTATGAAGTAGTTGCTCACAAGAAGAGTTGTACAAGTTGCTCAAGTGCTCCAAGGGTTTAATTTAAATAAAGAAAAACACAAAACACACTCATTTTGAGTGTGTTTTGTGTTTTCTCTCCTTCTTGTTTAGTTTGTATAAGTATATATAATTGACTCCAACAAATGAAACGAACATATAATCCAGGTAGCATAGAAGTAAAAGTAAAGAGGTCAAAAACGGGTCTCGGACTTTTCGCGGACCAAGATATTGCAAAGGGGGTTTGTATTATTGAATACATTGGGCGACAAATAAAAGGAGAAGAAGAGTATACAAGTACGAGTAAATATTTATTTGAGGTAAATTCTCGTTTAACGATTGACGGAAGAGACCGGAAAAATACTGCTCGATACATTAACCATTCTTGTAAACCAAACTGCGAACCTATTATTTACAAATCAAGAGTTTATATTTTTTCAATAAAAAAGATCAAGAAAGGAGAAGAGTTAGTTTATGATTACGGTAAGGAGTATTGGGATGAACATATAGGAAAATCTAAGTGTAGGTGTGTGGGGTGTGTAAAATAATTTATGAATTTTTTATGCGTTCACGTAACTCTGAAGATGAGTACGTGTGGTTTCTTGAATTGTAATATACTTCAATTGGCAAATCCCACCCGGTAAATTTTTTATCCTTCCAGTCAGCCCCAATGATTCTTATGTCAGGATTTTTATCGATCAATATGTTGTATAAATCTTCTTCTGTGCTATATATTATCACTTCGTCTACATTTCTATTTGCTTTGAGTTGGATTAGTCTTTCCTCAAGTGTTTGAATTGGTTTATTTTTAACTTTCCCTCTGTATTCTTTAGGTGTAGTTGAGGGGTCACTTTGAAGACCAACAATTAAGTAGTCACATTGCCCCTTAGCTTCTTCGAGCATTAAACAATGTCCAGCGTGAAGCACATCGAAAGCTCCAAATGTAATTCCAGTTTTCATATAAATAAATTATAGCAATAAATAAAAAAAAGTTATCGCACGAATGCAACAACTTAAGGCACAACAAACTCCAAAACCCCTTGTCTTTTGACTGTCACCTCGGATGAGGTGAGATACTTTTTCATCTCTCCAGGTGGCTGAAAGGTTTCAATCTGAACCCTTTCACCACTGTCTGATTCTTCAACCAGGATGTAAAAGAGACATCTTTCTCTGTGCATCGTCCACTTATTCTCATCGGACACTGCGAGAATCTTATATTTTCCAATAGGGAGTGTGTGTAGTCCCTCAACAACAGTCACTCCTTCATATAGTTGTTCTTCAATGAGGTATGGTTTCTTTACCAAAGGAAAGGGGAAATTCCTCATTCCTTTCGTACCGAAATACAGTACACCAAGAAAAGTGAAAGTGAAAAGTAAGGGAACAGCAAACTTTTTAAAGGACATAGAAAATGATTATGCAGTTATATATCTGATTTGTCAATAGAACTGGGTAATGTGTGCACATATATGTATGGCGGTTTCCAAATCCATGGCTAATATTCAGGAATGTCAGTATCAATGGCCAAAACAATCAAATAACACACTAAAGTGTAAATATAAAATATTATTTTAATTTAAAAAAATTTTTTTCTTAAAGAAAACATCCGCTTTTTGAGGATGTTTTATTGTGATTTTTGGAGATGTAACCCGTTAACCCCATAATCATCTTCAGATCGCTTCTCTGCTCAGGTGGTAGGACTCGAACCTACAACCAACTCCTTAACAGGGAGCTGCTCTACCATTGAGCTACACCTGAGCACAAAAGCGATTTATACAAACCTTTTTTAAGAGTACTCCAGTATATTACCAAACTAAACCCAAAAATCAAACCCTGTCTTGTGGGCTCGCAAATGTTACAATTTATACACAATGCTTATAAAAATAAAGGTTCACCCAGAAACAAGAAATGAGCAGGTGGTAAAAAAGGCAGAAGACAAATATGAGCTTTTTATTCGTGCTAGAGCTCAAAATAATGAAGCAAATACAAGAGTTGTTGAAATAATTCGTGAGATGTTTCCTGACTCAAAAATTGTAAGGATAATTAAAGGTCATACAACACCAAATAAGATTGTTGAAATTTTAGAAAAATAAAAAACCGAAGCCTTATTAAGGTTTCGGTGTGTGACAGACTTCATAAATATGGTTAGACAATAAAAACTTCAAAATTGAAGAGTTAAATACTCTTAATTTTTTGCTATACTTAACGAAGTTATTATCAATAATTTTTTTCAAATATATGTTAAAACAACACGTAAAGGCAACAAATATAGAACTTACGACTGCTATTGCTGATTATGTCGAGAAGAAGATAAAAACACTTGAAAAAATTATTCCAAAACATCTGGAAGTTCTTGCTGAAGTAGAAGTTGGGAAGACGACACATCATCATCATAAAGGAGACGTATTCAGAGCAGAAGTAAATCTAAAACTTGATGATAAGCAACTGCGGTCTGTTGTTGTAGAAGATGATTTGTATAAGGCGATAGATAAAGTTAAAGACGGTATGATGAGAGAAATGGAAGAAAGATAGTTTGATTAAAAGAGGTCATAGGAAAATAAAAGGAATGATTAAGGGGATTTGGGGAAGAGAATAAAAGGGTATTAGGGATAAATAAATTTATAAAATTTATCACCCGAACAAGTTTTTAATGAAATTTGTTTTAGGATAAAGGGTTTGAGTGTGTTGGGTTAAAAATCAAAACGGGTTTTCCGAGGGAAACTCGTTTTGATTTTTAAATTTTCGTATGATATGGTTCGTTGTGAACTATTGTTCTTGAATTATGAAAAATATATCACTTGGTTTTGGTATTGGTGCCCTTCTTGCACATCCTGAACATTTTAAACCTCAGTTGCCAGATTTGGTCATCGATAGGGACGATGATGAACCTGGTTGGTCTGATGATTGTCAGAGGTTGTTGGACACGCTTTATAATAACTCTGGCATTGGGAACACTACTGAGGAACGGATTAAATTTTGGGTTGATCAACAAAACGACCCTCACAATATATCTATGCCTCAAGACCTTGGTGTGTATGAGACAATTTTTGTGCTTGGCCTGTATCCTGATCAAGCTCACACTTGCTGAACCCTCCGATTTTTTTGGAGGTTTTTTAAATCTTACTTATACACTCGCTCACTTACCACTTAACCCCTTAGTGAAACTCTCGTAATCTATTTCCTTTTTTCCTTCAGGAATTACCTTTAGTATTTTAAATTCTCCATTTTCAAATATTGCATTCGTAATTTTTATTCTAATTTTTTGGCTTGGGCGACCATCCGGTTTAGCCTCTTTTTTATCTATAAAGAAAAAAACTCCAGGCCAACCTTCAAATGCCTTAAATTTCAAAAAGTTTTTATAGGCGTCGTCTGAAAGTGAAATTTCTCCATCTTTTTTTTCTATTGTTTGACAGTAAGTTGCGTCAGTATGATTTTGAGGAGTAGCTGAAATTTTATCAGACAAATAGTTTGGCAAAATTTCAGCAAGAAGTTTTCCACCTTCACTTGATAAAAGATCATAAAGCTCACTTTTACTTGGAGGCCAATTTTCAATTTTAATTTTCTTTTGTGCCAAAATTGGTCCATGGTCCATTTCACTATCGAGAATCATTATAGAAATTCCTACTTCATCTTTCATGTCATTTAAAATTGTAAATTCAATTGGTGCAGGACCTCGAAGCTTTGGAAGGAGAGAAGGGTGTACGTTCACAATCCCTTTTGGAAATAAGTCAATCATGTTTTGAGGAATTATTTTTCCATAAGAAACCAAAATGCCAACCTCTGGTTCTTCTGCTTTAAGTGACTCTAAAAACTCACTGTTTCTAATTTTTTCTGGAGTAACAAATCGAATGTTATTTTCTTTGGCCCAAGTTTTGACAGGAGATTCGCTTAGTTCAAGACCGCGACCCTTTGGTCGGTCTGGTTGTGTAATAATAAGAGAAGGTGAGAAACTAGCTTCTTTAAGTGACGCAAGTACAGTTACAGATATAGCTGATGATCCGAAGAATACAAATTTCATTGATCTTCTTTTTTTAATTCTTTTAAATCTAAAGCGGTGTCAATAAAAAGTGTTCCCTTAAGATGATCTGTTTCGTGTTGGAAAATTTGTGCCAAAAGGCCACTTGCGCCTCGTGTAAATTTTTTGCCATATTCGTCATAAGCCTCTACAGTCGCTTTAGTCGAACGGCTAATTTTTCCATAAATATTTCGAACCGATAAGCAACCTTCTTCCATGATTTCTTTTGTTTTTGATAGTTTTTTGATTTGAGGATTTATGTAAACCTGATCGTCGTTTATTGATTTTTTAGAATTTTCATCGTAGATCTTGTCTTGTATATCAAACACTTTTCCAGCAACAACAAAAATTTGAAGCGAGACTCCAATTTGGGGTGCTGCAATAGCCACTCCGTCTGCTGTCTTATGGAGTGCCTTTTTCATACTTTCAATAATTTTATTTATTTCTTTCGATTCAATATCCTTAAGTGGTACCTCTTTGGCTATTGCTCTTAGAACGGGATCTCCGTTTTGAACTATATCTTGCTTCATATGTTGCATTATTGCATTTTTTAAATTTTTTTTCTACAACAAAAAAAACAGGGGGAAGTCAGTGACTTTCACCTGTTACGTAAGTTAACGGGCTATGAGGGAGAATTCATCCTTGTCAGTAGCTGAACTGTCTTTTGGAAAAAGAATTTGGACTTCCTCCCCTTGTTCAAGGTTAGGGACTCCGAACGCTGTGATTAATTGTCCCTCTCTGTTTATAACTGTATATCTTTGCCAACCACCACTAACCTCTCCGCAAGTGGCGATGAAACAGATTTCTCTGTTGCCACTTAGTGCCACCTCAGCCTCTTGGGTGCTTTTTTGGGTTTCGGGTTGAAATTTAGTTACGAGGTATATTGAAGCAATAAAAGAGAGGATTAGGGTAATGGCAATGACAATAAGAGTTTTGCAAAGAATTTTGAGGAATTTATCTTTCATAATAGAGGGTAAGTGTTTGATTTACTTAGTTAATTCAACACCCGCTTTGAATTTGTGTCAAATACTCCATTTTCAATCTAGTATTTTTTTGAAAATTGGTTGTTCGTAGATCGATCTATTTTATAGGAGACTCTCAGGATCAACTTTTATTTCAATGTAAGGAGGAAGTGATAAAAGAATATTTCGAAGGTCTTCGTTTGGCCACTCAGATTTTGGTAGAGATAAAAGAAGATTAGCTATTGTCTTTCCTTTTTCGCCTTTAATAAATGCGGGGAAAATTTTTGGACTCCATTTATTTAAAATGTTTGTAAGTATTTCAAGGTCTTTTTTTACAAGTTCCTTATTGTTTTTAATACTTATTTTTATAAATTTGGCAAAAGGTGGGTAGTTAAAGGTCTTTCTTATTACCAGTTCTTCTTTTATAAATTTTGATATTTCTCCTTGAAGTCCAGTTT
>CAYLOB010000017.1:0-7798 GCA_964385205.1 uncultured Candidatus Saccharibacteria bacterium
GAGGGATTCGAACCCCCAATAACGGTTCCGAAGACCGTTGTGATATCCATTTCACTACGGGTGCATTTACTTACGACAAACCAACTATACTTTAAAATTATGTAAAAATCAAAACATGTAATAAAATCACAGTATGAAAACGCATTTCGATATACCAGTAGAGGTTCAAAATATTGCGTCCAAATTCGAGCAAGAGGGCTTTAGTGCCTATCTCATAGGTGGCTGTGTGCGTGATTTATTTCTAAACGTAACTCCAAAAGACTGGGATATTACAACAAGTGCAACCCCAGAAGAAATTCAGAACATGTTTCCAGACTCATTTTATGAAAATGATTTTGGTACAGTTGGTATTAAAACAGAAAGTGAGGATGAGACACTAAAAGTAATCGAAGCCACACCATATAGAACGGAGGGGGACTACACTAATAACCGACATCCAGATAAAGTAGAATTTAGCAAAAACATAGAAGATGATTTAAAGCGCCGAGACTTTACAGTAAATGCAATCGCATTTCGAAGAACAGAAAATAGTGAAGACGAAATTATTGATTTATTTAATGGAATCAAAGATCTTCAAAAGGGAATTATAAAAACAGTCGGTTCTCCAGAACACAGATTTAAAGAAGATGGACTTCGTATTCTTCGAGCGGTACGGCTTGCAACACAACTTAATTTTGAAATAGATCCAGAAACAGAAAAAGCAATTTATGAATGTCGACATCTTTTAGAAAATATTTCAACAGAAAGAATTCGAGATGAGTTGTCTAAAATAATTTCAACAGATTGGCCGATGCGTGGTTTTACACTTCTAAAAAAATTAGATTTACTTCAATTCACAATTCCAGAATTAAAAGAGGGTATAGGTTGTACACAAAATCAGGCACACTCGTTTGATGTATTTGAGCATTTAGTTCGATCTCTTCAACATGCTGCAGATAAGAAATATCCTTTTTTCATAAGACTTTCTGCGCTTTTACATGACATAGGAAAACCTGCAACTCGCAGAATACCAAACGATAAAAAAGAGCCTACTTTTTATGGACACGAAGTAGTTGGCGCTCGCATGACAAAAAAAATTCTTGAGGGACTTAAATTTTCAAAAGAAATAATTGAGATTGTAACAAAACTTGTTCGTTGGCATATGTTTTTTTCTGATACTGAAACAATAACACTTTCAGCAGTGAGGCGGATGATTGCAAACGTAGGCCAAGAACATATTTGGGACTTAATGAATGTTCGAATATGTGATCGAATAGGTACAGGAAGACCAAAGGAAGATCCGTTTAGACTTAGAAAATATCATTCAATGATAGAAGAAGCTCTGCATGATCCTGTTACTGTAGGACAATTAAAAATCAACGGGCACACTCTTATGACAAAATCAGGTATGACTGCTAGTCCTGCAATAGGGTTTATACTTCATGCACTACTAGAAGAAGTGCTAGAAGATCCTAAAAAAAATACTGAAGAATATCTACTTTCTAGAACTGAAGAATTAAAAAAACTTCCACTTGAGGAATTAAAAATTTTAGGACTTAAGGGAAAAGAAAAAAAAGAAGAAGTCGAAGCAGAAGAAATAAAAAAAATTAGAAAGAGTCACCATGTTACGTAGGGGTTGAGGGTATAAGTGTGTAAGTGGACAGAGAAGATAAGAGGAGGGTACAAACAAAAAAATTCCCGTTGGGGATTTTTTTATTTAATCTTTATCACTCTCACACTTAAACCCTTATTCCTACTTTCCAGATACACATAAGACCGCATCACGCGGGCAGGATTCTAAAACCATTAAAACTTGTTTAGATTCCGTAAACTTCTGCCGTTTCCTATTCATTGAAACTTCTAAAATTTACTTTTTGGCGCGTGTAGCGGCCTTTATTTTGTCTTTCTTATTTCTTCGGATGAAATAGAAGACTTTACATCTACTTAAAAGTAGATAACTTGAGAAGAGTTTGTTTCGCTTTCAAGCATCATCTTGAACAAAATGATAGTTATTGGACCCAAATTTTTTCGTCTCGGAGAATTCCGGACATATATATACTTTAAGGATTCATAACATTCTTTTAGATCAACTACGATCTCAAAATTCAAACTCTTTAAAAGAACATTTATTTTTCCTGCAAAAGAGATGAAGCAGGTAACTGAGATAATTATATGCTTTATAAAAGACATGTAAAGGACATACTGTGGATAAGTAATGTCCTTTACAAAATAAACCACTTATTCACAGAGTTTTCAGCGACCAATTATCAATATTTTAGTGGAAATCCAGATCAATAGATACTGGGCAGTGATCTGAACCGAAAACATCACCAAGTATTTCAGCTTGTTTCACAAAGTGTTTCAGTTTTTGTGAAACGAAAAAATAATCTATTCTCCAACCAACATTTCGAGCTCTTGAGTTAGCCCAAGCGGTCCACCAGCTATAACTACCTCCATCTTTATTAAATATCCTAAATGAATCGACGTAACCTGCCTTTATCATATTATCCACACCCTCTCGCTCTTCCTTTGTGAAACCATGTTTTCCGTCATTTTCCTTTGGTCTAGCTAAATCAAGTTCCGTATGAGCGACGTTCAAGTCACCACAAAAAATAACAGGTTTCACTGTTTCGAGCGCCAAACAATGCTCTAGAAATGCTTTGTCCCACTTTTTATGTCTCAATTCGAGACGTGACAAGTCATCTTTAGAATTAGGTGTGTAGACGTTAACCAAGAAAAAATCTTTAAATTCCAAGGTTAAAACGCGACCCTCCTTACTTAGGTCACCATATAGATCGTGTTTTAAGTCGTATTTGGTCACCAAATCTGGTGTGAAACCTAAAACAACACTTTGTGGAGGTGTTTTTGTAAAAACTGCAGTGCCACTGTAACCCTTTTTAATGGCTGAATTCCAATACTCTTCATATTCTGGCAAATCAATCTCAGCTTGTCCTTTTTCCGCCTTAGTTTCTTGAAGACAAATAATGTCAGGTTTATATTTTTCCACAAACGGTAAAAACAAGCCTTTGTTGTGAACACTCCGAAGTCCGTTTACGTTCCAAGATATAAGTTTCATATACAAAAAGTATACATTAAATCTTGGTCACAGGCACATTTGAATTTTATCGACAAAAAAGTTTTCCCCCTTGCCGTTTCGTAAATTAAGTGTAGAATTTCCTTTCAGAGTTTGCACGTTTTTAATGAGTAAAATAAAGCGAGTAAACTCAGACCAACACAAATCGACAGAAAGTATGAAGCAGAAGCTCGAAAGAAATCAAAGAAGGCCCGGTTCAGATGGGGTACCGACACTGTCAACAAGTGACCCTGAGAATAGCGCGGCACTGGAACGCTACTGGTCCACACCAAACCCAATGGCAAGAGGTGCTGTCGAGATACAACGACCAAGCATGAACACGAGTACCATTATTACCCCGAGAGAGACTCGTAACAAAAATCCTTTTGCAGGTCTCTCAGACTAATCGACAAATTCTCTCTTCGCATCCAGACGCAAGTCTGGATGCTTTTTTTATTTCCTAAAAGCTAGAAGCCAACAGCTAAAAGCTCTTGATACCCCTTACTTCTTATGAAACTTCTTATGTATCTCTCTCAAATGACTGTCGGTCACGTGTGTATAGATTTGAGTCGTTGCAATGTGAGCATGACCAAGTAGCGCTTGCACAGAACGCAAATCAGCCCCATTTCGAAGCAAAGCCGTTGCAAAACAGTGTCGCAGTACGTGAGGGGTAACTCGCTCTGTTATACCTGCAATGGTAGCGTATTTTTTTACTATTCGTTCGACAGATCGACGATCAAGCGCTTTGTTGAAAGTATTTTTTTTCTTGTCTTTAGACGCAAGGCTAGTGAAAAGCACATCACTCATATCCTGTCGCACTTTCATATATTCTCTAAGAGCCTGTTTTGCGTCATCAGAAATGAAAACAAGCCTTATTTTTCCACCTTTTCCTCTTACTGTAAGCTCATCGAGCGAAAGATCGATGCTCGATTTGAGCGAACATAGCTCCGACACACGAAGTCCTGTAGAAAACAGCATTTCCATTATCGCTCTGTCTCGAGCCTTTTGAATTGGATCTTTTTCTTTTTCTGGCGCTTTTAGAAGACGAATGAGTTCATCTGAAGAAATAATATCTATTTGTCTTTGGGTTACTTTAGCCAAATCAATATAGTCAGCCGAAATCGGAGTGGAAATTTTTCGTTTCGAAAGGAATTTAAGAAAAACTCGAAGCGCAATAAGATAATAGTTTTGCGTACGACGAGCCATATTCGAGACCGTCGATCCGTGAACTCCTGGTTGGCGGTTAAGCCAAAGACGAAATTCTCTCACAGCTTCCTCAGTAATATCAGAAGGGGATTTAAGTTTCCCGAACTCAAAAAACTTGGTTAAATAACCATCGTAGTTTTCAATAGTTCGAAGAGCTCTACCTTTTTCAATTTCAAGATGTTCGAGGAATTGCCTTTTAAGATCATTTAGTGTCATAATTATATGTAAGTATACAGTATTTTAGACACAGCTTTAAATTAAATAAAATAAAAATATGAGCGAACATCCACCAACACCAAGCGATCCACATGAAGATCCTCCAAAAGCAGAAGGTGCTCATGATGCACCGAAACCAGAAGAAGGACCTCATGAGGGAGAAGAGCACGAAACAGGTAGAGGAACACCTGAAGAAATCGAAGCGGCAAAAAGAAGAGCAGAAGAAGCAAGCAGAGAGGGGGACGGGCACAAAACAGATGAACACACCAGCGACACCAAAGGTGCAAAAGGGGGAAAGACGAAAGAAAAGAAGCCCTCTTTACTTGAAAGATCAGGGGTTGCTGGAGGATTAAGAGGTCTTGGTAAAAGATTGGCGCAAGGTGTTAAAATAGTGGTGGCATGGTTTATGGTAATGTTTTCATTTGCCGCAACAGCAGCTAAAGAAATCGACCCTAGTATGGTAAATCCAGACCAAGTATCAGGAGAAGGAGGCGGGGGAGGTGGAGGGGGAGGTGGAGGTCACGCTAAAAAAGATGACCATGGGCACCATTAGACTAATAACTTGCAAATATAGGCCTTTTATGATACTATAGGCGAGCAATGTTAACAAAAACAAAAAAGGCTAAAATTATAAAAGAAGTAGCAGTTCACTCAACTGACACAGGTTCTCCTGAAGTTCAGATTGCTGTTCTTACAAAAAGAATCGATGAACTTGCAAGTCACCTCAAAAAACATAAAAAAGACAATCACTCACGAAAAGGTTTACTCCAACTCGTAGCAGACCGACAAGTTCACATGAAGTATCTTCAGAAAAAGGACGGAAAGCGATATACTTCTCTCATGAAAAAACTAGAGCTCAAGAAAAAGTAGTCGTCCTCGACTACTTTTTTGTTTAAAAAGGGTGGTATAATATTTTTATAAGATTTTATTCTTGAAATACCTCGGAGCTTGCGACGAGGAGATGAGAATAAGGTTTACGGAGCAAATTCCTTACAAACAAAGTTTTCCCTGATTCCTCGTCTAATACCCCACCGAGGTAATCCGAGAGGACAACTTGTTTTGGGGGATATAGACGAGGAAAAATTTTATTTTTTAATATTTTAAAGCTTTAAGCTAATAGCTAACACCTAAAAGCTGACAGCTAGTATTTTTATGTCAGTTATAAAACACATAGGACAAAGAGTAGGAGTTTTTATTGATACACAAAACCTTTATCACAGTGCGAAACATCTTTATGGTTCTCGAGTAAACTTCGGAGCAGTTCTTAAAGATGTGGTTGCTGGACGGCACCTTATACGCGCAATTGCTTATGTAATTACTACAGAAGCAGGAGATGAGAAAGGTTTTTTTGATGCGCTCCTTAAAATGGGAATCGAAACAAAAACAAAAAATCTTCAAATTTTTGCAGGCGGAGCTAAAAAAGCAGACTGGGATGTAGGTCTCGCTGTTGATGCTATAAAAACTGCACCTAAACTAGATGCGATCGTTATTGTATCAGGCGATGGAGACTTTATTCCACTTGTTGAATATCTCAAGATTAATCAAGGTTGTCAGGTAGAAGTAGCATCGTTTGGGAAATCATCTTCTTCAAAACTACGTGAAGCTGTCGATGATTTCATTGACCTAGATGAAAATCCAAAAAAGTACCTTTTGTTTCCAAATCAACCAAAAGAAAAGGGGCGGGGGAAGGGTACGAAAGCTCAAAAAACTCCAGGAGATATTGATGCAGATCTAAAGGAGATGCTTGGCTAAATCAATTTTATTAAAAATTTGTTTTAGGGGATAAGGATCTAAGTGGACAAGTGTGTAAGTGAAAGGAAACTTGAAGGAAAGGTTATTTTCCGGTATATTTGCACTATTAGCGACATAGAGCGAGTTGAGAATAAAATGATTATTTTTTATTCTCCGAGCCGAGGAGCTAATATAGTCCGTCAGGGCTTTGCCTAGAAGGACTATATTAAAAGTGTGGTTTTTACATATAGGTTTGGGCGGCACACAATAGCCCCAAATTTACATTGTAAAAATCACTAATTAAATTAGCGAAAGCTGATTAAAAATAATGACAAAAAAAGAATACTCGCTTGAGGTTGGAGGAAAAACACTAAAAGCTCAATTTACAGACCTCGCTGAACAAGCACATGGGTCAGTAATAATTTCACACGGAGAAACGGCTCTACTTGTAACAGCTGTTATGGGTAAAAAAGAAGGAGAAGCAGATTTTTTCCCACTCACCGTAGACTTCGAAGAAAGATTTTATGCGGCTGGAAAAATATTAGGGTCACAATTCATCCGTCGAGAAGGGAGACCAAGTGACGACGCTGTGCTCGCAGGGCGCGTTGTAGACCGAACAATCAGACCACTTTTTGACCAACATATTAGATACCCTATTCAAGTTGTCATCACAGCACTTGCAATGGGAGAAGAAGATCCTGATACACTTGCGGTTATTGGAGCATCACTTGCACTTGGAGTTTCAAACATTCCTTTCAATGGTCCTGTAAGTGGACTTCATATTGGAAAAATTGGTAGTGAATATATAGTAAGTCCAACATACAAACAAAGAGAAGAATCTTTGTTTGATCTAACTGCTTGTGGAAAAGATGGCAATATAAACATGATCGAAACTGTCGCACGTGAAATTTCAAACGAAGAAGCAGGAGTTGCACTTGAGCTCGCATCAAAAGAAATAGAAAAAATTCAAGTTTGGCAAAATCAAATTATTGCGGAAAACAAAAAGGAAAAAAGACCTCTAAAAGAAGTAGCAGTTCCAGAAGAACTTAAAACTATTTTTAGTGAAGTTGTTGAAAAAAACTTTAGTGAAACTATTTTTTCAGGACCTGGAAAGGAGGCGATTTATGCTCTTAAAGAAATATGGATGAAAGCAGTTGCAGAAAAAATGCCAGATTTAAAGTCAGGAATTGCGGATGAATATTTTGAAGAAAAATTAAATGATTTAATCCACAAAGAGGCTATTGAAAATGGAAAACGGCCAGATCTTCGAGGTCTCGACGACCTTCGACCACTCTTCGCACAGGCAGGTGGAATTTCTCCTGTCCTACACGGTAGTGGAATTTTCTACAGAGGAGGAACGCATGTTTTTTCTGCCTTAACTCTTGGAGGGCCTGATGATGTGCAAGTTGTAGACAACATGGAAGGAAGTCACAGTAGACGATTTATGCATCATTATAACTTTCCACCGTATTCAGTAGGAGAAACAGGAAGAAGTGGTGCAGTTAACCGACGTTCAACGGGACACGGAAACCTCGCGGAAAAGGCACTACTTGCAATACTTCCTTCAAAAGAAGTTTTTCCTTACACAATTCG
>CAYLOB010000017.1:7846-10872 GCA_964385205.1 uncultured Candidatus Saccharibacteria bacterium
TTGCATCAAACGGATCAACTTCTATGGGATCTGTTTGTGGTTCTTCACTTGCCCTTATGGACGCTGGAGTTCCTATCACAAGGCCGGTTGCTGGAATTGCGTCAGGACTTATGATGGAGTCAAAAGACAAATATGCACTCTTGACTGACATTCAAGGACCAGAGGATCATCACGGCGATATGGATTTTAAAGTTGCAGGAACTCGTGAAGGTATTACAGCGATTCAAATGGATGTAAAAGTAGATGGAATTCCACTTCACATTCTCAAGGAATCTTTAGTAAAAGCTGAAAGTGCGAGGCTTCGAATCTTGGACGTGATTGAAAAGGAAATCGCTACTCCTCGAGCTGACATTTCTCCTCGAGCACCAAAAATCCTTTCTATAAAAATTAAGCAAGATCAAATTGGTCTTGTTATTGGAAGTGGTGGCAAAACAATTAAAGAAATAAAAGAAAAGACAGGAGCTGAGATTACTATCGAAGATGATGGAACAGTGTACCTAACTGGAGTAGGTGGAAGTGCCGAGAAAGCTAAAGCGATTATTGAAGAAATGACTCATGAATATAAACCAGGAGATAAATTTGAAGGAGTTGTAACTCGACTTATGGACTTTGGTGCGTTTGTAAAAATCGGCCACAATGCAGAAGGGTTAGTCCATGTTTCTGAAATCGCGCCATTTCGAGTTGAAAAAGTTTCTACTTACATAAAAGAGGGCATGACTGTACCAGTCATGGTAAAAGAAGTAGACGAGAAGGGAAGAGTTAATCTTTCGATCAAAAAAGTTGCTCCGGATTTCTTTACTGAGCAAAAAACTATTTAATTTCTTCGCCAATTATCTAAAATCACTGCTCCGGCAATAGCTACATTTAACGATTCCGCGCCACCAAAGCGTGGAATTGTTATTTTTTCGGTTATATATTTTGTAAGTTCCTTTGGAATACCGTTTGATTCATTACCAAGAAGTAGGATGCCTCCTTTTGGAAATTTCATACCATGAACATTGCTTCCTTTCATATCTGCGCTAAAAACTGGTACACCACTCTTTTCCAAAAAAGACTCGAGATCAGTGTAGAAAACTTTGACACGGAGGAACGAACCCATTGATGCCCCGATTGTTTTTGAATTATACAAATCAGTAGTGGTTTTAGATGCCACAATGCTTGTCACTCCATACCAATCAGCAATTCGGAGTATTGTGCCCAAATTCCCAGGATCACGGACGTCAGAGAGAGCAAGGACTATTTCATCTTTATTTAAAATAAATTCTTGGTTTGGCTTTTGCCTAGCAACAGCAATGGCAGAGTCATTGCTTGTAAACGAACCCATTTTTTCTAATTCTTCTTGTTCAACCGTTTCAAATACAAAGTGTTTTTTATTTAGAAGAGAAGCATACTTGTCAGCAAATTGCCTCGTTAAAAACAATGAATCAATACTAAAGTCCGATTCGAGCAACTCAGCAACACTCTTTTCACCTTCAACGACAAAAAGCTTCCTTTCTGTACGAGTTTTCTTATCTTTTAGAGATTCAATAAATTTGATTCGGCCTTTTGTAAGCATTTTTGTAGATAATTTTATAAAACAAAGTATACATCAAAACACAAAAGAGTATACTCACCTGCTCAATCTTTTTGAAAAAAAATTGGCGCAGGGTATACTTACTACATGCAAAGTGCTAGTAATTTATTTTTTTCCTTTATCTCTCTTTTATCATTTGTAGGATTTTCAATTTGTCTTTATATATATAAAAAAAAGGGGAAAGGTGAACATTTGGTTTGCCCAATTGGAAGCAACTGTAACGATGTTATATATAGTCATTATGCAAAAACATTCGGACTGAGAAATGAAGTTGGTGGAATGATATACTACATTTTTATTTTCCTAATTAACGGAAGTGTACTTTTTAACATCAAAATACCATTACAAATAATGGCTTTTTCAATCTTTTCTTCCTTTATAGCCTTTCTATTTTCAATCTATCTTATATGCATTCAAGCTTTTGTCATTCGTAAATGGTGTACATGGTGCGTTGCTTCAGCATTTATCTCTACTTTCATATTTTTGATTTCTATTTTTAAATTTATTGTCTAATTACACTTATTTTTAATATAATTACTACTCAACCTAATATGCAAAAAATAAAAACTCTTTTCTCAAAAAATTACATCATAATACAAATAGCTAGTGTAATTATTTTTGGTATTTTAAGTTCTTGGTATGTTGGATCTAGAGTGGCACAAAATGAAAAAAACGCTCTTATGAACAGAGTGCAAAATATTTCTAAAACTCTACACAGAACCCCTATCTCAAAATTACAAGGTGATGAAAGTGATCTAAAAAATCCTGACTATCTCTATCTAAAGAAAAAAATGGTTGACATAAAATCAGTGAATCCAGATGCTCGTTTTGTTTATCTTATGGGATATAACAAAGAAATTAATAAGCTTTTTTTCTACGTAGACTCTGAACTTCCCGGATCAGTCGATTATTCACCACCAGGACAAATTTACAATGAGTCAACCGATGAACAAATTGCAAATTTTACAGGAGGTATTGCATTTTCAGAGGGTCCATACAAAGATCGTTGGGGGGAATGGGTAAGTGCCTATGCCCCAATTTTTTCTGCTGAAACAGGTTTGCCTATTGCTTCAATTGGTATTGATATAAGTGCAACAAAATTTATCAAGGAAATAATATACTCAAGTGGATTCGCTGTTATTATCACAATCCTCGCAGCCTTTTTCTTTATTGTTTTATATAGAATAAGAATAAATAACAAAAATTCTGAGATTACAAAAATAAAGATGGAATTTTCTTCTTTCATGTCTCACGAAATCCGAGGATTCGTCACAGATATAAAAAATGGCCTTTCTGCACTTTATCAAGAAGAAATGGGTAAACTAAATACAGAACAACAGGCCTTTACCAACAGTATGTTAATTAAAAGCGAAGATTTCGAGAATTTGGTTGAAGAGTTTTTAGATATCGCACACTTAGAAAACGATGCCGAGATAGAACTTAGCCGATCAGA
>CAYLOB010000018.1:0-5355 GCA_964385205.1 uncultured Candidatus Saccharibacteria bacterium
ATATTTCTAAAATACATCTTCTCTTTTATCTCGAAGAAAGTAGAGAAAATCATTGAATACTTTTAGAACAAGCTTAAAAGGAGTTTCGATAATAAAGTCCATGATAAAAACAAGTGCGTTAATAGAAGAGAATTTTGTTGAAAGAAACCTTCCCATACGAACAATTGGAAGCATGAATAAATTTCCAAGTGTACTTATAATACTTTCCTTTCCGGTTTTCACCCTAAAACGAAGCGCATGACTTCGAACTCTGAAACCAAAGTAACTAACGAGTGCCAAGAAGACAAGGAAGAGTAAAATACTTATAAGATTAAAATGAAGTGCAACTAAAGCGCCCACAATTACCCCGAATGTCACCGCATATAAAAGTCCATACAAGAAGAAATACATCAAATCATACTTAGATTCATTTTTTAACTTCACATATATACCATCTACATGACCGTCAATAATACCGAGAGCTTTTCCAACAGCATGTTCCGTATTCGATTTAGAAAATCCAAGTGGCCGACGAGTGATTGCTAGAAGAAGAAGTGGATGAAAAATAATATTTATAGCCAATGCCAAAAAAGCAATTTCACCAACAAGCCACAGATCTATTGGCACTTCTATAACAAAAGCCAAAATAAGTTTTGTGCACAAAAGATATATAACAGCTCGTACCCCATTCTTTTTTACATAAGTTTCTTCTTTGGAATATGTAGCAGTAAGAAAGTTTTTCATACTTGTTTCAACTGTATGTTTGTCTTCAAACACATGTTCATCTGAACCTTCATACTCTCTAGCGAATTCTCGGATGAGTTTAACCGACACACCGAGATCTTTGATTTTGTTTGTCACAGTCCAAACAAGAGCGTCTTCAATGACAGATTTAGCATCGTGATAAAAAGAAATAATAAAATAGGATGCGTCAGTATGATCTTGCAACTCCTTTCTTATATGTTGCTCTCTCTTCCAAAGTGCAAAAAAAAGTTCCTCTCTGCTACTTTGAAGCAATACTTGATGAGCAGAAACTAAGAGAATTTTTTCTTTTCTATTATTTTCAATATCAATATCAAATTTTAAATGATCTCGTAGAATAGCAATATAAAGTTCTATAGATGCATTGTCATATGATTTATCAAAAAGTAATTCGTGAATATGTACCGCAGACATCGAAATTGCCCAGTTCTTAAAATGATGATTATGCGAATCAACTGAAGCAAGCGTAATATAATAATCGACAATATGTTGAACTTCTAGCGCCCGATGTTCTGGTACAGAATCGTTTGGTAAATAACCAATACCCACAAGCTCCTCTAAAATACTTTTACCTATAGAATCTACCTTTCTGAATAAAAGTTTACGTTTTATGATTCTTTCAATAACTCGTCGCTTTATCTGATTTTCATCTTGATAGTCAATAAATCCTCTAATTTTCTCATAAAGAGCGGCTGCCTTACGGGTTATATCGTGTGCAACAATGGAAGGAGAATGACCGTCAGAGTCACCTATATGATGGTTTCTTTTTAGTGCGTCATTAAATACTTGAATATATTTGGAAATCACAATGTAGCCATTTTAACATATTTGAGAGTTTCTGTATCTTCTGATACGAACTGGAGCCGCCTCTCGGACTCGGTCACAAGTTACTAAAATCTTTTGTCATTATCATGACAAAAGCATAAGTACTTGCGACCCCGGCTCGTCTGTCGCTTTGCGACAGACTCTGCCTTTCAGGCCCGAACGCGAACAAAGTAGTTTGTTTGCTGAGGCGGACCCAAGAAAAAATCCCCTTTCGGGGATTTTTCTTGAGCCGCCTCTCGGACTCGAACCGAGGACCCTCACTTTACAAAAGTGTAGCTCTACCAACTGAGCTAAGGCGGCATATATTTAATTTTATCTCATTTCCGATGAAGGAAGGATACACTATTTGAAGAAAAAACTCAAATACAATCAGTGTTTTAAACTATCCTTATGTTCCTTAATATTTGTTAGAAAAAAAGAAGCCGAACCTCCATTCTTTGGAATATTTTTCCCCTTTACAGCGTCCACAAGATGAGCCACTTTTGGATAAATTTTTTTCTTTGTTTTTTCTATAATAACTACAGAAACCTTAATAGTTAAGTATGCAATTGTATGTCCAACAACCTTAGGTGACCTCTTAATCGCAACAAAAATATCCTCTGATATCTTTTTTATTTTTCTATCTAAATCTGCACTAATAGAAACAATATGTTGTCCTCGGTGCATATGCGCAAGTTTATTAACAATCACAGCAATGATTCCTGCAAATGAGACACCGAAGATTGTTCCTGCAATAACCATATTTTATTTTGTAGTAGAGAATCTTACGAACTTTCCAATTTGAACCTTTTCTCCAAATTTTTGCGTTGCGTTTTGAAGCATTTGAGTCACAGTGAGGTCTGGATTTTTAATGAACGCTTGTTCCATAAGTACTTTTTCTTTAAAGTAAGCAGAAATTTTTCCTTCCAAAATTTGTGCTTTCATGTTTTCCGGCTTTCCTTCAACTTCTTTTTCAAATACTTCCTTAGCCTTCTCTCTGGCTGATTCTGGAATTTGACTTGTTTCGACAAACTCAGGATGAGTTGCGACTATTTGCATAGCAATATCTTTTGCAAGAGTTTTAAAATCTTCGTTTTTTGAAACGAAATCAGTCTCACACCAAAGTTCAACTAAAGAACCAACAGCCCCTGTACTGTGAATATAAGACTGAACAACACCTGCACCAAGAGCTCGATCTGACTTCTTATCAGCAATCTCTGCCCCTTTCTTTTGAAGCATTACAATCGCCTTTTCCATATCACCTTCTGCGTCTTCAAGTGCTTTACGGCACTGCATAACAGAAATACCAGTTTTATCACGTAGCTCTTTTACTTGTTCAATAGAAATATTCATAGGAACTAAAATTAAAAAAATAATAACTAAACTAAAGGCTATGCCTTAACTTCAGAAGATCCTTTTTTGTATGCGTCGCAGACTGCCTTTACGAAATACTCAACACTTGTTCGAGAAGAATCGTTAGCTGGTATTGAGAAATTAAGCTTCGAAAGATCACAGTCAGTTGAAGAAAGTGAAACAACAGGAATATTCATTTTTATAGCCTCACTCACAGCAATATTCTCCTTTTTTGAATCAACAATAAATAGTGCATCAGGAAGTTTTGACATACCTCGAATTCCTTCAAAGAATCGTGTAAGGTGCTCGATTTCTCTATCAATAAGAAGTCGTTCTTTTTTAGTATATTTTGTAAGTTCTCCTTTTTCTTTCTTTGAAGTTAAATCTTCAAGACGAGCAACTCTTTTTTTGATTTGATCAAAATTTGTAAGAGTTCCACCAATCCATCTGTCAGAAACATAAGGCATATTGATTGAAAGTGCAGAAGCTCTAACAATGTCTTTTGCTTCACTCTTACTTCCAACAAAAAGAATAACCTTCTTCTCTTTTGCGAGTGATTCTATAAATTCTAAAGATTGCTTGAAATGAACTTCAGTTGCCTCAAGGTCAAGTATTTCAGTACCATTTTTTGCACCAAAGATAAAAGGTTTAAATGTTGGATGTCGTCTAGCTTTTGAAAAGCCAAAATGAGCGCCAACTTTAAACATTTCGCCGATTGTGCCTCCAACTGTATTTTCGTTTGTTTTTGCTACCATATATCGAAAGATTCTATCAAACTATCAAAAAAAAGCAATGGGGTCGATAGAATTAGCTATTATTCTTCGTCTGAATCAGAGCCACTCGTGTCAAACCCTGATTTTGACCGTTCCTCGAGAGTGTCTATAATGTCGCTAATTTCTCCTAGCATAATCTTAGGAATATTGTGCCAACTTTGTTTTATTCTATGATCTGTGACTCGATCTTGAAGGAAGTTATATGTCCTTATTTTCTCACTTCGGTCACCGGTACCGATTTGTTCTTTTCTTGAAGCCGAGAAACTAGAAGCCTCTTCTTGCTCTTTTTTAAGCTCGAGTTTAGCCATTAAAATAGTCATGGCCTTTTCTTTGTTTTTAAGCTGACTTCTCTCCGAAGTACATCTAACATCTATATTTGTAGGTTTGTGAACGATACGAACCGCAGTTTCCACCTTGTTTACGTTCTGCCCCCCCTTTCCACCCGCACGTGAAAACTCGATAAGCAAATCACTTTCCTTAATCTCAAATTTGGTTTTCTTTCGAAGTGGCAAAATCGCAACCGAAGCAGTAGAAGTGTGGATTCGCCCGGACTTTTCTGTTGCAGGAACTCTTTGTACTCTATGAACCCCAGTCTCAAACCGAAGTTTTCGACAACAATCCCTACCATGAATCTCAAACGAAGCTTCTTTGTAACCACCAGTTGCACTTAAAGACTCATCAATTGCAACCGACTGCCAACCGAGCGAAGTTCCGTAAGCTATGTACATATTTGCCAATTCCTCTGCAAAAAGTGACGCTTCGTCTCCACCTGCACCCGCCCTTACTTCAAGAATAATTTCATTTGGAAACTCTTCCTCTTCCTCATCACTTTTCATAATCTCTTCCATCTGAAGCAAAAGAGCATCTTTCTGAGACCCAATTGAAGCTAATTCTTCTTCAGATAATTCTTTCAAAGAAGGATCTTGGTCCATAAGAGAAACAAGTTCTTCTTCTTGTTTTTGCAATCGATCAAATTCCTCAGCCAAAAACCTCGTCTTATGATTCTCTTTAAATTTTGAAATATCTATTGTCATAATAATATTAAGACAAAAGAACCCCAAGGGTATTCCTTAGAGTTCTTTTGAGAAAGGTTACTTAGAAGCCTTTGGCTTTTTTGCGGCTGCTCGAGCCTTAAATTTCTCAACTCGTCCTGCAGTGTCGATAATGTTCTCTGTTCCAGTATAAAATGGGTGTGATGCACTTGAAATTTCGATTTTGTAGAGAGGATATACTTTTCCATCAGTAAATTTGTCTTCTTCTTTCGTATCTACTGTAGAAGAAACAAGAAAGCGCGCTCCAACAGTTGTGTCTTCAAATATAACTGGTCTATAGTTTTTTGGGTGTATATCCTTTTTCATGCATTGCAATATAACAGGTTTGTGTTAGATTTGCAAGTAACTATGAACGCTCTTTCTACAACAAAAACGGACTTTTCCTCTCTTCAGGGGAAACCTGTCATCTTCTTAATCGGTGTTTCCGGCATCGTTAACGGAGAAGATGGGATAATACCCGCCAATACAGCAGGGACTATCGTCTCGTGTCACATCCCAGACGGAGAAAACAGCAATTATAGGCTGGCAGTATTATGCTTTGGCGCTGCGTACGCGTCTATATATGCAGATGTTTCACCACGAGAAACTCTCACGTTCCCCAGTCTCAAACTTCAGTAACCCTGAAGTTTTTT
>CAYLOB010000018.1:5365-10464 GCA_964385205.1 uncultured Candidatus Saccharibacteria bacterium
TTAATTAAAATTATTGTGCGTTAAGAAAGTCGATGTTTGATTGAATTCCCGCAGCTTTTACCATTACCTGATCTCCGTAAAAAGTATTGTTAGCACCTCCACAAATTCGTCCAGAATAATATTTGCAAGCTGCATTACGTTCTGCCGTATACGAACCAGAAATAGCCCCTAGGTCAGCCAGATAGAGTGCAGATGCCATAAATGCATGCTCTGGGTTCCATGGGTCAGCCACATCTGCTCCAAGCATTTGAGCAATTCTGTTTTTGAAGATAGTCCACGTAGAAGGGATAAATTGAGCAGGCCCCATCGCCCCACCATAACCAATAGTAAAAGGACAAGAAACTCTGGTCGTTAAATAATCTCTACCCAATTCTTTTGTTATCGCCAAAAAAGGACCGATATCTCGTTCTGGTTTCATTATTCTGTCTTGTGCTACACCAGTTGAAATTCTAATACCTGACCCAGTAGTTGTGTTAGTCAAATAACAAGAACCAACATTTGAACCCAAATTACTTTCTTGTGTCAAAATAGCGAGCACAAAAGCAGGTCTTACACCAGTCTTTGCACTTGCCTTTTTAGCATATTCAAGAGCAGTGGCAAAAGGAATCGCAGCTGAATCACGAAGCCCGAACAAAGCCGTTCGTATTTCTGAGGCTCTTTTAGCTTTGTCAGCAATCACTTTTTGATATCCAGCTTGTTCTGTTTTATTAAGTGCTAGAAGTCTTTTTTTCTCAGCTTCCGCAGTCTCGATTTTCTTTTTTTCTCCTTCAACATTCACCCGAGTGTCTATTTCTTGATTTTTCTTTTTACCGAGTGTTGCCTTTTCTTCCTCGTTAGCTCTTTTTGCATCTCTAAGCTCAGTAAACGTATTTGACATTGCATCATTTATAGAAGCAAATGCGTCCAAGTCTATAAGAGAAGAGGATAAATCTTCTCCACCTAAAATAATTTCAGGCAGAGAATAATCCTCAATCTGATTGGTCTTTCGAATTATCTGAGCAAGAGACTCTCTTCCTTCATTTATATTTTTGTCGAGCTTTTGAATTACGGTTGTTTTCACAACAATATCTTTTCCAAGTCTCTCAATAGCAAGGTTATGTTTTTTTATTTTAAGTTGAGCTTCTTTTATTTTTGCATTTAAAATAGCCACATCTCGCTCAATAGATGCGCCCTCTAGCTGTTTTGTAGACAAGATTCCTTGTTGTTGTTTTATCTCCTTTTCAATTACTTCAAGCTCTGCTCTAAGTTGCTTCTCCTTTTCAGGTGTTGTTTGTCCAGACACAAAGAGAACGTTACCAAACATGGCAAACATAAAACAGACAAAAATTGTGAAAGATATAGTTTTTCTCATAGAAAATCAAAAAACGTAATCGTTTTTTGAAGATTAAGCAGCTGGTTCTTCCCCCTCCTTAGCTTCTTTTCCTTTCTTCTCTACTTCGATAGAAGAAATATCCACTGGAGCAGTCTCTTCAACTTCTTCTTTAGGTGCTGATACTAGAGCTAGGATTTCGTCAGGTTTAGTAACAAGCGTAACTCCTGCTGGAAGATTAATTTGAGACGCAGTTACATGAGCATCAAAATCAACGAGAGAAGAAACGTCTGCATGGACTGCATGAGGAAGATCTTTTGGAAGAGCTTCAACTTCAACTTCGTGCATAACTTTAACAAGAATTCCGCCAAGGTCTTTTACCGCAGGAGCGATTCCGTCAAATTCAACAGGAACATGTACTGTAATTTTCTTTCCTTTTTCAACTACATAAAAGTCTACGTGTCGGCAAATACTAGAAACCGGATCTCGGTCCACCTCATGAATCATCACATCGTGTTCGCCTAGGTCGCCCGTAAGAGTAACAACTGTTGATTCACCCGCTTCGTGAAGTACTTTTTCAAAGTCTTTTCGAGAAATAGTAATAGAAGTAGAGGCTTCTTTAGGTCCGTAAAATACAGCTGGGATATTTCCGCTATTTCGTAAATCGTATAAATTTTCTTTTGAATCTCGTTTTTTTGCAACTAATGTAACCATAATGGAGCTATATTACAGGAGGTTTGAGGAAAAATCAAGATGGAACGAAGCTACATAGATGATTTTTCCAATATACAGGCTTTAAGTACTGGAGTTTCAGTCCATCCACATTTACCGTCAGGCTGTCTCTCGCAAGTAGCTCCTTGGTAACATGCATAAATTTCTCTGTACTCGCAGGTCGTCATCATGTCTTGCTGATCTGAACAAACTTGGCTACTACAACCTCCGACGTAACATTTACCAACCAAAACCTCTTTTTCCTTTTCTACCTTAAACGTAAATCTGTACTCTTTTTCTCCGATCTGCTTTGTTGATACGGGGTATGGATCGGCGCTTAAGAGAGTTATCTTGTAACCTTCAAAAGAAAACGTTGACCCGGTGCTAAATACATTAGTTACAGCTTCTGTACCCGCCACTTCTGCTTCTACTCTTATCTTACCCGCTTGTATACAAACAACATCTGACGGACAGCGACTGTCCTCTACAATCTTTAATGGCACTATTGCAAAACCATTAATAAAATAACCTGTCTCAAGAAGTCTCAAAATCAACACTCCGTCAAATTTTATAGAAGGTACTTTTATTGGCTCCTTTATCGGTTTACTATTTTCCGGAATTTTCACTATTGGAGTCTCTGGAGCGAGGGCTGTCTGTGGACGGTAAATTACAAGCAAGCCTAATACTACAAGTACTAAAGCTATGATTATCGAATATGTGAATTTGCGTCTCATGACTGCATTATACAACTATTTTTGAGTAGAGAGTGCTTCGGCTTTTAAATACTCGATGTGTTCGTATTTAAACCCTTACGGAGACGCGAAGGCGACTCCGCAGCCGCGCAAGCAAAAAGCCCCCAAAGGGGCTTTTTGCTTGCGCGGCTGAGGGGTGTGCTGGTTCCGACTAAAGTTTTACCGTCGTAAAACTTTGTCTAACCGCCACCTCGCAATTTTCGCTGGTGCGAAAATATAGCTCCGGTGGTCAGCACCCTACGCAAAGCACGTACGTGCTTTGCTTCTAGCCGACCCATAGACGCAAAAAATGCCAGAAGTTTTTCTGGCATTTTTTGGTCTTGCGCGGCTGAAGGGTGCTGACCCCTCGACCTCTCCCGTGCACTTATTCACTATTTTCATAATGGCGTGGACTATATCTTCACCGTGTTCATCTTACGATGAATTTAGGTGCTCTGGTATCTAGTCTCTACGGCGCTCCCCGGACCAGAGCGGTCAGGGGTTCCCTCGGTATTCGCATATTCGAAAATTTCGAACTTAGCCTTCACCGATATCCCAAAGAGTTTCAATCTGCCATTTCGACAGAAAGCTGCAAAATCTACAGGGGAGTGCTCTACCGTTGAGCTACAGCCGCATTTTTACATACCTCTCAAATACATCTTTTTTCCTTTTTAAGAAAAGTCTTGATGTACCTAAACTATTATACATAAAAGTATATAATTTCAAAGCACTGTGAATACTATACATTAAACGATAATAATTACCATTTCCCTTTCTCACCCTTCCTGGACATAGTCCAACTCTTTCTAATTTACGTTTTATTACTTCTAAAAATTCGCTTGAGCAAGATGTAAACACTGCCTGAATTGCAAGCAATCCCTTACCTCTCTCCTTATGAACTAATCCTACCCAAACATGACCATCACCATCAAAGTAACCCCTAATAAAATATGGAAGATAAATATCTGGTACATTCGGAACTACCATACTATTAGTTTTTCTTTCACTAAAACCTAAATTTCGCAAATCATTACACATTTCAATACTACCTATTTGCAGGCGAAACAAATCTTTTATTTTACCCTTTCCTTTCCTACAACTTATTTTATGTTCTGAACCAATCACATCTCTAATTTGGTGGAGTAAATCTTTATCCGTTATTTGAATGCACCAAAATTGACCACCTCTTTTATTAACAGTTATACAACCATCAGCAGCAAAGAAACCTAACACATAAGCCATGTCTTCTCCCCACTTTTTAAAAAATTCTTTATCTACTTTTTTATATATAGGCACCAAAATATTATAACAAATGACAGTGATTGATACTAACCATTTTAACAAATAGTTTTATACTTTTTCAAAGTTCATCTACTCGTTTATCGTTCAACCCAAATTTAGCACTCATTTCAAAATATTCCGGAAAAGCACCTTTATCCAAAATTTTTCCAAACACCCTATCCTGTTCTTGTAAGGTCGCACCTCCCAAGAACTTTATCACAAAAAGAAAAGAACAAAACAAAAACAGCTCCTTTTGGGAAACTGTTTTTGTAAATATTCCTAGAGTTGGAAGGTCGCACATCGCGAAGCCTATTTAGGTTAAATAACAATATCCACAACTGTGAAGTTGTGGGATTGTCTTACGAGTAACCTAATTAAGCGAAGCCCGTCTATACATAGGGTACAACTGTACATTTTTCTTGTGTACAGACAATACTCTTTCCATCCACTGCAGAATAGGCGCAGAATTGAAATGTACCATCAGCTGTTGTTTCATCAAATTCATCTGATGTCGTTATGCCTCCATCTCGACAATTTGAAACACTGGCTCCTGTAGAAGAAGCGTAGACCCATGAGCTTGATGGAAGTTGGGGCCAAGGAGGATTACCTATACCTGTACATACAGGTGTCGTTCCTATGATAGCTGGTGAGTTGAGATCAATAGGACCACTCAAACAGACATTAGCAGCAACTTTAACAGTAGAGAGAGTTTTTTGTATACCAGCCACACGTGCTCTAGTACGCTGTGAACTCACAGCTGCCATAACAACTGCAGAGAGTATGCCGATAATTGCTATAACTACCAAAAGCTCTATTAAAGTAAAGCCGGAACTTATTTTATTTTTTTTCATTTCCATACAACATTAAATTACTAAATTAAATAAACATCTGAACACGCATATTATACTATAAAAAAATAATACTTTGAAGTGGAAAATTCTTGTTTGGGCAAACCTTAATTTAAAAAACCACCTGCAGTCTAGTACTGTAAGGTGGTTTTTCAGAGTAATTCCGTATTCTAACCTAACTTAAATTAGGTGAAACTTATTCTAACTACAAGTACCGGT
>CAYLOB010000018.1:10474-10724 GCA_964385205.1 uncultured Candidatus Saccharibacteria bacterium
AAAGTCTCAGTAACAGTACCGCTTAGATTTTGTGTTCCTGCAGTAACAACCCAAGAATATCCAGTACTTCCTAATGTTGGCCAAGTAGTTGCACCTGTAATGGCAGTGAGAGTCGCTCCAGAAGCTGAATCACAAACACCTCCACCTCCTGTAGTAGCATTAGTTGGTGGACTAACATACGCACTTGCTTCCTCAGCACAAACAACTAATCCAGGCATAACGCTTGAAGCCGAAGCAAGAGCCGATGCTT
>CAYLOB010000019.1:0-281 GCA_964385205.1 uncultured Candidatus Saccharibacteria bacterium
CGATACGGGAGAGAGAGTATCCTGATCAATACCCACAAGGGATTGGTACAGCTGTAAAAGGCGGGTAACGGAGCAGTTTAGAAAAAGCACATTGGCGTGGAAGATTTATCTTCCGCGCCTTTTTTATACCCTGGTTTCTCATAGTAGGAGAAACCGAGTACTCCCACAAACATCACATCAAAAATACCTAGGGATTTTTGATGTGATGTTTGCTCCTGTACCCTGAATTTTCTTTGGAGGAAAATTCGAGTACACCCGCAGGGTGCAATCTAAATTAACAA
>CAYLOB010000019.1:291-10544 GCA_964385205.1 uncultured Candidatus Saccharibacteria bacterium
AAGTTGATTTAGATTGCATCCTACTCCTGTTTTAAAAAACAAAATAATTTTTTTTGTTTCAAAAAAACGGTTTTTGATTTATAATTCTCTTATCGTGTCAAATTTTTTTCAAAAAAAATATTTTAAAGATGAAACTGCTCTTATTTTCTCAATTGAAAGTGGTGAAATAACTTCCACTCTTGTTCGATATGAAAAAGAAAAAAAACCTCTTATTCTGTATGTGAAAACCCATATTATAAATACTCAGAATCAAGATGATATTTCTCATTTATTGCCTGTAATGCTTTTGACATTGAGGGAGTCTGCAGAAGACGTGCTCTACCGAGGGTTTAAAGAGTATTCTCATATTAGAAAACAAATTCCAATCGAAAACGTCTATGTGTTTTTAGGTGCTCCGTGGTATAAGGCAAGTACGTTAGAGAAAAATATTTCAAGCGACAAACAATTTCTATTAACTTCGGAAATTATAGACAAAGGTGCAGAGGAACTTTTTGCTGAGGTTTCTACAACAGGATTTCATGTGGAAAAAAAGGTTATTTCCATTAAGGCAAATGGATATAACATAGAAAATCCTATAGGTCACAAAGTTACTTCTGCTCTTATCACCGCTTATGTTGCTTCATCTGAACAAATTATTGTAGATAAAATCAAAGAAATTATACATTTGTCTTTTCCAAACTTTGAAGTTCATTTTCATACAATTTCAATCGCACTTTATTCTATGGTTACCAGACTTATGCCAAACTCTAATTTTATTTTAATGCTTCCTGAACATAAAGTGACAGAATTTGTGCTTGTTTCTAAGAAAAACATTGATGCAAGTGTTTCAATACCATTTGGCCGTCATCATTTGGTTGAATCAATCGCAAAGGATTGCGACAGTAATCTTTTTGAAGCTCATTCGCTTTTGAAACTATGGAGAGAAAAAAAGCTTTCTGAAAATAAAGTTGCCACAATTGATACGGCGCTTAAAAATGCTAAAGAAGAATGGTTTACTCTTCTAAGAAATGCTTTTGTTTCACTTTCGAAATTTTCGTTACTTCCTTCTGCAATAGTTGTTTCTGGTAAAACTCTCGAATCAGATATTTTGGCGGAGTGGACTTTGCAAGAGGAATATTCTAATCAAACCTTCACATTAAATAAATTTTCGGTTCTATTTTTAACCAGAAGTAGCATAGATGCTTTATATGATTCAAAAATACCAAAAGAAAATGTGGGGACAATAGCAGGAAGCATCGTTTTATTTTTAAGAGCTTTATAATATATATTTAGTCGTCTGCTTTTTCTAGCATTATGTAATTACATTGTATATAATTAAAAAATGAAAAATTCTCTAAAAGATATAATTCCACCTGAAAAAAGATCCATAAGGAATGTTCCTTTACCTCGTCGTCAAGAATCAGTTGCAGTTGAAAGAAAAAGTGAATCAATTAGTCATCATTCAAATATTCGTGTACATGAAAAAGTTGAAAGAAAAGACATTGAAAATCCATTAGAATTTGGAGGAAAACGCCGAAGCTTAAGTAGTGACTCGGTCGGCCGTGGCAGAGGTGTTTGGTTTATTGCAATTTTTGCTGTTATTGCTGTGCTTCTTTCTGTGACTTGGGTAATGTCTAAGACGATAGTAAATTTGGATGTTAAAAAAATTGTTATAGAGGCTAACGGTGAATTCAGTGTCTCAAATACCGGCGGTTCAAACGACCTTCTGTATGATACTGTAGAATTTTCGCTCGATAGTTCTAAAGTTGTAGATGCAACTGGACAAAAGGAAGTCATATCAAAATCTGGTGGTGTGGTTATTATTTACAACAACTTTAGTTCAACGCCTCAAGCACTCGTTGCAGGTACGAGGTTAGAAAGCCCAGAAGGTTTAATTTTTAGGTTAAATAGCCCAGTAACAATTCCAGGTAAGAAAACTGTCTCTGGTAAAGCTGTTCCTGGAAGTGTTGAGGTTAAAGTTACAGCCGACAGTACAGGTGAAAAATATAACTTAAATCTGACAGACTTTACTATTCCTGGATTTAAAAGTACTCCAAAATTCAATTTGTTCTATGCTAGATCGAAGGCACCTTTTACAGGAGGGGCTATAGGTACTGTTGCGGTGGTTTCTCCTGCTGTGTTGGCTGAAACACAAAAGGTACTTCAGGAGGAACTTACCGCCTCGGCACTTAAAAAGATAACAACTGAGTTGCCTAAAGATTTTGTCTTTATAGATGGTTCTTATGAAAAAAGTTTTAAATCCTTTGAACCAACCGTAGGTTCTGAAAAAGGTAAAGCTAATGTTAAGGAACAAATACTTATTCGTGGTTATATTTTTAAACAAGATAATCTCATAAAGGCATTGGCTGATATTAAAAAGGTTGAAATAATAAAAGACGCTCAAGTTGCTCTTGATAATTCAAATATAAAGGTAGTTTCAGTTAAGCCTGAGGGTGAGGGTAAAATAAATGTAGAATTCGCTGGAAAACTTAGGGGTGAATACGTTGTAAATGAGGAGGTTCTTAAAAAAGCCTTGAAAAATCAAAAGAAATCTGATGTACCAAAAATATTAACTACATTTCCAACTATTGAAAAAGCACAGGTAATTGTTAAACCTTTTTGGATCAATTCCATATCTAAATCAGAAAATAAAATCAGTATTTTAAAAAATAGCCTTTAATACCAATAGTTTCATTGACTTTAATTTATATTCATATATTATTTATATTAATAACACGTCAAAAGATTTAATTAGTTCATGAATACAAAAAAAGTAGATACTGAAAATGGTATAGTTTTAGAGGCATTACCAAACACTATGTTTAATGTTGAGAGACAGGATGGTAGCATTGTTCTTGCATATCTTTCCGGAAAAATGTTACTAAATAGGATTAGAGTGCTTATTGGAGATAAGGTTGAAATGGTAATTGACCCTTATGGAGGTAAGGCTAGAATTATAAGAAGAGGTTAGTTTTAATAAAAACAATTCAACCTTTGACTTTAAAAGGGGATTGTAGTATATTGTCAAAATTAAATGAAAGTAAAAGCATCAGTAAAAAAGATTTGTCCAAAGTGTGAGACCGTTCGAAGAAAGGGTCTTGTTCGTGTTATCTGTAAAGCTGACAAGCGTCACAATCAAAGACAAGGTTAATTATTTTAATAAAACAAAAATGCGTGTATTAGGTATAACAATTCCAGATGAAAAAAGATTAGAAATAGGTTTAACTGCTGTATATGGCATTGGTAGACCTCTTGCACAAAGTATTCTTAAGCAAGCGGGAGTGGATTTTGGTAAAAAGGGAAAAGAATTAACTACAAATGAGGAGAATGAGATTCGAAAAATTATCGAAGTATTTACTCTTGAAGGAGAACTTAGACGAGAAGTGAGTGGTAATATCAAAAGACTAAAAGATATTAAATGTTACCGTGGAATTCGACATATAAGAAAACTTCCGGTTAGAGGCCAAAGAACAAAGACAAATGCAAGAACACTTAAGGGAGTAAAGAAAACTATGGGAAGTGGAAGAAAGAAAGCTGATAAGAAATAGTAATTAAAGATAAATTTACATAAATCAAATGGGTAAGAAAAGAATCACAACTAAAGGAGAAGATGGAAAAGGCGAAAATAAGGCTAGTAGTTCTTCGCTTTCTAAAAAAAGAGTTGATTCTGTAATTCTTAACATTCAATCTACATATAACAATACAAAGGTAATTCTTACTGATACAAAAGGTAACTCACTCGCATGGTCTTCAAGTGGAAGTCTTGGATTTAAGGGTGCAAAAAAAGGGACTCCTTTTGCTGCGGCAAAAGTTGGTGAAACTCTAGGTGCAAAAGCTACAATAATGGGAGTTAAACAAGTTGCGGTTGTTGTAAATGGTGTTGGTTCTGGAAGAGAATCTTCAATCCGAGGATTTATTTCTAAGGGTAACTTTGAAATTAGTTCAATAAAAGACGTTACACCTGTTCCTCACAATGGACCAAAACCACCTAAGCCAAGACGAGTATAATAAAGAATAAGTAATAATAAATAAAATGAAATTAGGACCAAAATATAAACTAGCAAGACGACTCGGAGCTCCAATATTTGAGAAAACTCAAACTGCTAAATTTGCTGCCTCAAAAGAAAAAAGAAAGGTTGCATTCAGTAGACCAAAAAGTGCGTTTGGAACTCAGATGAACGAGAAGCAAAAAGCTAGATTTACATATGGTATTTCTGAAAAACAATTTAAAAATTACGTAAATAAAATCCTTTCTTCTAAAAGTGGATCACAAACAGATGGCCTTTTTGAAGTTTTAGAAAAAAGATTAGACAATGTTGTTTACCGATCAGGATTTGCTACAACAAGAAGACAAGCAAGACAACTTGTTTCTCATGGTCATATAAAAGTAAACGGAAAGAAAGTTACAGTTCCATCATATGCTGTAAAGCTTGGTGACAAAATAATCATTAGACCAGAAAGTCAAACTGCAGGAATCTTTAAGAACCTTGATGAAAGATATAAAGATATAACAGTTCCAGAGTGGCTAACATTTGATGTAAAAACAAAAGAAGCTGTTGTTTCTGGTATTCCAAAAGCAAAACCAGTAGAGCTTATGTTTGACCTTGAGCAGGTTTTCGAGTATTATCGTCGATAATTTGCTAAATTTCCCAATTTGGGTTATAATGCTAAGGTTTATTTCAAAATTTATAAAAAATTAATTATTAATTCAAATTTACATATTTTTATGGCAGAAACAAAAATTCTATTGCCTTCACAGCCAAAGATAATCAAAGAGGAGGGACACCTCGGTATTTACGAAATCGATGGTCTATACCCAGGGTACGGCCATACTCTTGGAAACTCACTTAGGAGAATCATTCTATCTTCTATTGAGGGTGTTGCTGTCACAAGTCTAAAAATTAAGGGTGTTAATCATGAGTTCTCAACTCTAGACGGTGTAAAGGAGGATGTTATTACAATAATCCTTAATCTTAAAAAACTACGATTCAAGATTCTTACGGATGAAGCTCAAACAGTTTCAATTTCTCTTAAGGGTCCAAAGATTGTTACAGGAGGTGATTTTAAACTTCAAGGTCAAGTTGAGATTATGAACCCAGAGCAATATATCTGCGAAGTGACTGAAAAAAATACTGATTTCCAACTTGATATTGAAATTCAAGCTGGTCTTGGGTATCTTTCAAAAGAAATGATTCAAAAAGATCGAGTAGAAATTGGAGCTATTGCAATCGATGCACTTTTCAGTCCAATTCGAAGAGTAAACTACGAAGTAGAAAATATGCGAGTTGGAAATCGAACAGATTTCAATCGACTTAGAATTTCAATTGAATCAGATGGTAGTGTTACTCCACGAAGTGCTTTGGAAAGTTCTATTCAAACAATGATCAATCAACTTCGTTCTATTGTTGGTTTCAAAGCTGAAGATGAGGAACCTCTTGTTCGAGAAGTTGTAGAAGAAACAAGATCTGATTCTTCAAACAACAAAGAGGAATTTGATGATATTCTTAAGACTAGAATAGAGTCTCTTGATATGTCTCAAAGAACTATCAATGCACTCATTAATGCAAACATAAGAACTGTCGGAGGACTTGCACGAAAAAAGGAAAAGGATCTAGGTGAAATCGATGGTCTTGGATCAAAAGGTGTGCAAGAAATCAAATCAATGCTAAAAGAATTTTCAATTGAACTTAAGTAAATTTTATGAGACACGGAAAAACTGGACGAAAATTTAATAGAACTCTGAAAGCACGAAAAGGTCTTTTGAAGTCTCTTGCTGTTGCAATAATTAACGAAGAAAGTATTGCTACAACTGAAGCAAAAGCTAAAGAACTTCGACCATTTATCGAAAAACTAGTTACTATTGCAAAAGCAGATACAGTTGCTTCACGAAGACTAGTTGCTACAAAGATTGGAAGCGGTGTTGTGCTTACAAAAATGTTTAAAGATATTGCGCCATCATTTAAAGACAGAAAAGGTGGATATACAAGAATTATTAAACTGCCAAAGCGTGTAAAAGATGCAAGTCCAATGGCACAAATTGAATTCGTAAAATAATATGGAACACAAAATTGACGCAACAAATCAAAAGTTAGGAAGAGTCGCAAGTCATGCTGCTCATATGTTAATGAACAAAGATTCTGTAGAGTTTGCACGAAACAAAATGCCAGTTTCAAAGGTCACTATCGACAATGCATCAAAAATTTCCATAACAGAAAAGAAACTTAAAACTGAAACTCATTCTCGATATTCAGGATACCCAGGAGGTCTTACAAAAGCGACGCTTGATAAAGTTGTTGCAAAGAAAGGCTACAAGGAACTTTTAAAACATGCTATTTCTGGAATGCTTCCAAAAAACAAACTTCGAGATAAAATGCTTCTTAATCTTACAATAAACGAATAATCATATGGCAACAAAAGAAACAAAATATTTTGAAGGGTTGGGACGAAGAAAGACTTCTATTGCGCGAGTTCGAATGACTCCGGATACTAAATCTCATCTTACTGTTGGTGATAAGGACATTGCTTCTTATTTTGTAACAAAAGAACTTCAAGAAACAGTAAATGCTCCGTTTGTTAAAAGTGGAATTGCACAAAAATTTAAAATTACTGTAGATGTTAAGGGTGGAGGTATTTCTTCTCAAGCAGGAGCAGTGAGTCTTGGTATTGCAAGAGCACTTTTAGTTTATGATGAGCACCTTAGAGGTTCACTTAAAAAAGAAGGTCTTCTAAAACGAGATGCTAGAGCAAAAGAAAGACGAAAGTTCGGTCTCAAAAAAGCCCGCAAAGCTCCACAGTGGTCAAAACGATAGAAAACAGCCGGCTCTGTGCCGGCTTTTTCTTTACGTTTTGACGGCCGTAGCTATGTTGCGCATAGCAATGCGCGAAAGCGAGGTGAGGTTGGAATATAAGGTTCCAACCGCAAGACCTTTTGAGACAGAATTGAGCTGTGCGAAATTATGTCTAAAAGGTGTACAGTTCCTGTAAGGAAGGGGTGCGGAATTTTTCACCAAAAAAATATCTGGGACCCACAGTGGAGTAAAAGCAATAACCTTCCTTGCAAATCTATTTTTATTCATTTAAAATCAAATAACTATGAGCGAAGATGAAATAAAACAAGAAGATGATGTTGTAATTGAGCCAAATTCTGATCTAGATGATTCAGATACTGATATTGAGTATTCAGAAGATGATGCTCGCGACCAAATAAAAAAACTAAAGGAAAAAATAAAGATTCTTGAAAGGGAAAGTAAAGAAAATCTTTTAGGTTGGCAACGAGCAAAGGCTGATTATGCTAATGCACAAAAGGAAGCTACAAATTCAAGGATTGAATTGGTTAAATATGCTAATCAAAATTTTGTTGAAGAACTTTTACCTGCTTTAGATGCATTTGATATGGCAATGGCGAACAAGGAGAATTGGGAAAAGGTAGATAAAAACTGGAGAAATGGAGTTGAATATATCTACAGTCAAATTCAAAAAACTCTAGAAAATTTTGGCGTAAAGCAAGAAAATCCAATCGGAGAAAAATTAGATGTAATGAAACATAATCCAGTTGGAACTATAGAAACTAATGATGCTCCTCAAAAAGGAACTGTGGCAGAAGTTGTACAAAAAGGGTATACAATGCATGGAAAGGAAATTCGCCCTGCCTCTGTTAAAGTTTACGAATAATTTAAAATATCAAAGCTCCTTATTATCAAAAAATAAAAAAACCAGGTGAGTTACCTGGTTCTGAGATTTTTAATCGAATTACTAATGAATCGATAACCGGAGTATCCAAATCCGCAGATTATTGAAAGCCATACAATATTAATCGCGATGCCGACGAACATGTAGCTTTGATCTCCTGATTCACGACATTTATCGAACACTTCATTCCAGGCTTTAAAGAAGCCTCCCATGTCATTGTATAGATAAATCATTATCAGTATAAAGACAGTGGCCACAACGATCGATATGAAGCCCCAGATGATTCCTGCAATTGCTTTCAGGATGTCCCATTTACTTGGTCTCAACGGTGCAATGATTTTAGCAGCTGGCGGAATATAAGGATCAGTAGTCATGATCAGAAGAATAAATTATATTTTTGATGTTGTCAATATGTGGATAACTCCAGTTTTTTGTTATAATTCGGCACAAATGTTAACTACTTCACGCAAACAACTGATAGAAAAAGTGATCGCGCGCGACGGTATTGTCTACCGAGTTATTTTTGCTATTTCCAATGATTTCGGACGTGTTAAAGCTGAGATCATAAGGGCTGTGCCTATAGGTACCATTGAAGAAAATGCTGAGATTCTAGCGATTCCGGAGGCTAAAAAGACAAAAATTTACGGCGAAGTTTTGGAAACTGTATTTGCAGAATCTTTTGTTTCAGTATATTCAAATCTTATTTTTATAAACGGTTCGAAACCACGAGCACCCACGCTTCACTAAATATACCAATTTTCAATAACCAATATTCCAATTGGTTCGTTGAGTTGGTTTTGTATTTATTGTTAAATTGAAAATTGTTTTTATTGATTAATTTAAATTAAATAGCATGTCAAAAATATTAGGAATCGATCTAGGAACTACTAACTCCGCGATTGCGATCATGGAAGGTGGTGCACCTAAAATATTAGAAAACGCAGAAGGGGCTCGAACAACTCCGTCTATTGTTGCTGAATCAAAAACAGGTGAGAGACTTGCAGGACTACTTGCAAAACGACAAGGTGTTACGAATCCTAAAAACACAATTTACCAAATCAAACGATTTATTGGTCACAACTTTGACGAAGCAAGTGCTCAAAAAGACAAAGCATCTGTTCCTTACGAAATGCAAAAGGCTACAAACGGAGGAATCGAAGTTAAACTGGGTGGTAAGTGGATGCGACCTGAAGAAATTTCTGCAATGATTCTTCAAAAACTAAAAGCAGATGCAGAAGCTAGGATTGGAGAAACAATTACTGAAGCTGTTATTACAGTTCCCGCGTATTTTAACGATGCGCAACGACAAGCAACAAAAGATGCAGGTAAAATTGCAGGGCTTGATGTTAAACGAATCATTAATGAACCAACAGCTGCCGCTCTTGCATACGGATTCAACAAAAAGAAAGATGAAAAAATAGTCGTATTTGACTTCGGAGGTGGAACTTTTGATATTTCAGTTCTTGAAGTTGGAGATGATGTGGTAGAAGTAAAGTCAACTGATGGAGACAGTCACCTCGGGGGAAAAGATTTGGATCAAAGGATCATGAATCATATCGCAGACGAGTTCAAAAAGGAATCTGGTATAGATCTTAGAACTGACGCACTTGCTCTTCAACGACTTGACGAAGCGGCTGAAAAGGCAAAAATTGAGCTTTCTACGGCAGTTCAAACCGAAGTGAACATTCCATTCATTACTTCAGATGCTTCAGGACCTAAGCACCTTCTTTTGACAATCACACGGGCGAAACTAGAGGAGCTTGCGAGCGAATATATCGAAAGAGCACTTTCTATTACAAAACGAGCTATGGAGGCGTCGCCATTTAAGAAAGAAGAAATTAATGAAGTGATACTGGTTGGAGGACAAACTCGAATGCCAGCTATGCAAAAAGCTGTTAAAGACTTCTTCGGTAAAGAACCAAATCTTGGAGTTAATCCTGATGAAGTTGTGGCACTTGGAGCTGCTATTCAAGGAGGAATTCTTGGAGGAGATGTGAAGGATGTTCTTCTTCTAGATGTTATTCCACTATCTCTTGGAATCGAAACAATGGGAGGGGTGGCAACAAAACTTATTGAGAAAAATACAACGATTCCAACAAGTAAGTCACAAACATTCTCAACCGCAACTGACAACCAAACATCGACTGAGATTCATATTATTCAAGGAGAGCGAGCTATGGCGAGCGACAACAAGTCACTCGGTAGGTTTATTTTAGATGGAATTCCACCAGCACCTCGAGGAATTCCACAAGTTGAAGTAACATTCGACATTGATGCAAACGGAATTCTTTCTGTGAAAGCAAAAGATAAATCTACAGGAAAGGAACAATCAATTAGAATTGAAGCAAGCTCAGGTCTTTCAAAAGAAGATATTGAAAAAATGCAATAATATGCAGAGATGCATGCAGCCGATGATGAGAAAAAGAAACTTGAAATCGAAGCAAAAAATGTTGCTGATCAAGTTCTTTACACTGCTGAAAAATCTCTAAAAGATAATGGAGAGAAAATAAGTGCAGATCTTAAAACTTCTGTTGAAGCAAAAATTGCTGACCTTAAAAAAGCAAAAGAGGGGACAGATATTGAGA